>JBCCOR010000164.1:0-8718 GCA_039025295.1 Acidobacteriota bacterium | reverse complement strand
TCGACGTCCACCTTCGCCGCTACGACGACGTCGCCGGACGCTGGATGCCGCGGCCCGCGCCGCAGGAGACCGAGATCGCGGAGCGCGGCATCTGGCGGTTCGCCGCACCGTGGCTCGACGGCGACGCGTCGGCGGCCGACGCAACGCCCGACGCGCCGTCGGCCATTCCGCTGCCGTCCGCGAACGCGCTCGACGACGCGCACGCGCGTCAGTTCAGGCTCTTCCTCGACCACCAGCGCAGCCAGAACGACGAGCTGCCGATGGCGGGCTTTCCGTCGAAGGTGCGCATGCCGATCGAGCTCGATGCGATCTACGTGCCCTTGCGCGCGTGGCTGCACGATCGCGGCCTGATGCACCAGCCCGACGAGAAAGGCGCGGCGCGCGCGTACGAGAAAGAGCTCGAAGAAGACGGGCGCGACGTTGCCTTCGCCGACACCTTCCGCGTCGCGCACGCACAGGGGCAGCGCGGCGCGGTGGTCCTCGGCGATCCGGGCAGCGGCAAGACCACCCTCCTCAAGCACTTTCTCCTCACCGAGCCGTCGGTCTTCGGCCTGCCGGAGGACGTCGTGCCTATTCTCGTGCTCCTGCGCAGCCTGCCTGCCTCGGTCAACGGCTTGCCCGCCGCGCTGACGCACACGCTGCGCGCGACCTGCCCCGATCTCGACGACACGGACGTCAAGCCGCTCGTCAAGGCGCTTCTCCGGCGTGGGCGTCTGATGCTGCTCTTCGATGGCTTCGACGAGGTCGCCGACACAGACGACCGAGAAGCAATCGCAAGTTGGCTTGAAGGCGAAATCCATCGACGCAAGAGCTGCCTCTTCGTCATGACCAGCCGCTTCGCCGGCTACCGCGGCGACGCGCGCCTGTCGGGGCGCTTCGTCGAGCTGCACGTGCGTCCGCTGGCGGAGGACGACGCGACGTCGTTCATCGGCAAGTGGTACGACGCGGTCGCCGACCGCTTCGGGCGCGAGCCCGACGGCCGACCGGCGACGCGCGCCAACGCGGCCGATCGCACGCAGCAGCTGGTCGAGCGCGTATTCGACAAGAGCGACCCGCGCAACGAAAGCCTGCGCGCGCTCGCAACGAGTCCTCTGATGCTGCAGATCCTCTGCCTGCTCTTCTGGGATCAAGGCCATCTGCCGGAGAAGCGCGCCGAGCTCTACGAGGCATGCGTGCGCACGCTCCTCCATCTGTGGCGCGACGCAAAGAAGCTGCGTCCGATCGACGATCGGCCCGCGATCGGCCACACCGACGCGCTGGCCGTGCTGCAGCCGCTGGCGTGGCATCTGCATCAGCGGGAAGCACGCGAGCTGCCAGAGGCCGATGTCATCGACGTGATTCGCGATCCGCTGCGTTCACGGCGCGATCTGAAGCTCCAGCCGGCAGACTTCCTCGCGCAGGTGCGCGATCAAACGGGCGCCCTCGTGTCGCTTGGGCGCGGCGACTACGGGTTTTTGCACCTGAGCTTTCAGGAGTATCTGGCCGCGTGTCACGTGCAGGATCGCTTCGCGAAGGATCGAAGCGTGATCGACGCGCTGGCTGAAAACTTCGGGACCGACTGGTGGCGCGAGGTGATCCTGCTCTCGCTCGGGCTCACGAATCCGTCGGTCTTCGACGAGGTCATGCGCGCCTTGATCGACGCGCATGCGCTCTCGCGCGACCAGCTGCTGGCGTCGGACTGTCTGCGCGATGCGGCGGTGCCGTCGGCGGCGGCGCTGCTGCAGGCGCTGGCGGACGGGGTTGCGGACGATGGCGAGCGGTTTCAGGTGCTGCGGCTGCTGAAGTCGGACGTACTCGACGGCTGGGCGGAGGCGACGATTGCGGATGGTCGTACGGGTCGCGAGGTGCTCGACGGTCTTCGATCAGATGAGTCAGACGATGAGGTGCGCGGACTGCTGCGGGAGCTTCTGGGGATCGAGGCGCCGGCGATCGTGTCAGCGCTTGGCGAGCCGGAAGCAGGGTCGGAGCGGACGCATGAGAAGGACGGTTCGGTGCTGGTGTACGTGCCGGGTGGTTCGTACACGCTGGGCGCTGAAGAATTTGATCGGGAGAAACCAATCCACACGGTGAAACTCAGCCGGTATTGGATCGGGAAGTATCCGGTGACGAACGCGCAGTACGGCACGTTCCTCGAGGCAACGAAGCACGAGAAGCCTCGGTACTGGGATGACAAGCAGTGGAACGGCCTGGATCAGCCGGTGGTCGGCGTGTCGTGGCACGACGCGCAGGCGTATTGCGCGTGGGCCGGCCTGGCGCTTCCGAGCGAGGCGCAGTGGGAGGCGGCCGCGCGCGGCACGGATCAGCGGGCGTATCCGTGGGGCAATGCCGAGCCGACGGAGACGCTGGCGAACTTCGGGCAGAACGTGGGTCGCACGACGCCGGTGGGGAGCTATCCGGACGGTGCAGGGCCGTTCGGCGCGCTGGATCAGGCGGGGAACGTTTGGGAGTGGTGCCTTGATGTTTGGTCTGCCGAAGCGTACGAAGGCCGCGACGGCCAGAAGGACCCTATCCATGACGAAGGCAAAGAGTCGGTCCGCGCCTTGCGCGGCGGGTCCTGGATCTACGAACCCGGGTGGCTCCGCGGCGCCTATCGGTACGGGAGCAGGGTCCCGAACCGGAGCAGGAGCCAGGGGTTCCGTGTTTGCGTTCCGGCCCCGCGAGCACATTGAGGATTGAGCCTTGCCGACGGATGAGTTTGGATTTACAGTGACGGAATGACACGGAATTACCGTTATGTTGACAACGGAGTTTGGTTGACAAATTGGCAACGGAATTTGTCATTTTGTCAATCGAAAGGCAGCAAGCCGTGCGAGTGAGCATCAAAGAAGCCGCTCGGCTCCTCGGCCAAAGCGAGCGACAGATCCGCTACCTCATCACCCGCGGTCGCCTGCCGGCCGAGAAGATCGGCGGGCGCTGGCACATCGAGCGCGACGATCTGCCCCAAACCACCGGCCAAACCCGCGCGCAAACGACCAAAGACGCGCGCGCAGATCAGCTGCCGGTCGAGCACGGCGGCGTCGCGCCTGCACCGGCCAAGGCACGCAAACCCTTCACCGTGCGCTCGCTCAAGGCAGTGGAAATCGGTCTTCCGCTGCATCGCAGATTGGTCGACGTCTGCGGCGACGATCACCTCGCCGCGAATCATCTGCGCGAAGCGCTGACGCTGCTCGTGTGTGGCTACCACGCGTTCGACGGCCAGCAGAAAGGCGCGTACTACGGCCGCGCCCGCGAGGCGACCAGCCGCGCGACGGCGGCCCTGCTGCTCGACAGTGGCGCCGCCGTCGCCAACGCTGCGCTCATCGACGAGTTGGAATCTCAGCTGGTGCCCGCAATCGGCGGTCTCGTGCGGCGCGCCGAGCGGCGCGGGCGCACGGCGGTACAACGATGAGCACGCGTCGACGCACGACCCGCATCGCCCCGCTCTACACGCGCGCCTACGATCTCTACAGCTGGCTCCTCGACCACGCCGCGCGACTCGACGATCCGTGCGCGAAGCCGCTTCTCGAGTACGCCCAAGTGCTCCTCGACGCCGTCTGCCTGGCGGTCGAGAGCTTCGACACCGATCACCAGCTGCGCAAAGCCGACGAGGCGGCGACGCTGCTGCGCACGCATCTCCGCGTGGCCGCAGCGCGCGGTCATCTCAGCGATCGGCAGCTGCTGCACGCCAACGGCATGTTGCGCGAGATCGGCCGGCAGATCGGCGGCTGGCATCGCCAGCGCACTGGCGTCGTGCGGTAGGCTGTTGACGGATCGCGCCGAACCAACGGTCCGCGCCTTGCGCGGCGGGTCCTGGATCAACGAACCCAGGAGGCTCCGCGGCGCCTATCGGAACAGGAACAGGGTCACGAACCGGAACAGGAACCAGGGGTTCCGTGTTTGCGTTCCGGCCCCGCGAACACGATCACGTCTCGTTTGGGCTGCGCAGATTGCGGCAATTGTATCGAGAACGCGATCGTGCAGGCGCGCTCCAGGACAGGCCGGTCGTCCGCCTCGGCGATGCGTACCGATGCCGTCCGAACCCACACAGCCTGACCGTTCTAGTAGCCGTCGCCCATCGGGCGGCGCGTGACCGTCCGGTCAGGCATCTCTTTGCCTCATGAAAAGCCTCGCCATGCCCTTCGAGGCGATCGCCGCGCCCGAGGCGCTGCTCCGCGCCTGGCAGCGCTATGCCCGCGGTAAGCGCCGGCGTCCGTCGGTGGCGGCCTTCGCGCAGCGCGCCGAGCAGCACGTCCTCGATCTGGCCGACGCGCTCGCCGACGGCAGCTACCGACCGCGAACGCATCGCCTCCTGACCGTGCGCGATCCCAAACCGCGCCTGATCGCCATCGCGCCCGTGCGCGATCGCGTCGTGCACCGCGCGATCTACGACGCGCTGGCACCCGACTTCCACCGCGGCCTGACGGCCGACACCTTCGCATGTCTGGAGGACCGCGGCAGCCATCGCGCGATCCTTCGCTTTCTCGACGGCATGCGCCGTCATCGCTACGTGCTGCATCTCGACATCCAGCGCTACTTTCCCAGCGTCGACCATGCGGTGCTGCGCGCGCTGCTGGTGCCGCGCCTGCGCGATCGCCGCATCCACGGGCTGATCGACGCGCTGCTCGCCTCAGGCGATCGCCTCTATCGACGCCCCGAGGTCGTCGCCTTTTACCCGCGTGACGACCTCGCGCGCGGCCGCGGCCTGCCGATCGGCAATCTCACCAGCCAGTGGTGGGCCAATCTCTATCTGAGCGGCTTCGATCACCACGTCAAACGCGTGCTGAACGTCGGCACCTACCTGCGCTACATGGACGATCTCGTGCTCTTCGACGACGATCGCGCGCGCCTGCGCCAGCATCGCGCAGCCATCGCCGACTGGCTGTGCACCGAGCGTCGCCTTACGCTCAACGGCCGCAAGGGCCACATCCGCAGCACCGGTCAGCCTCAGACCTATCTCGGCTACCGCGTCAGCCGCGCCGGCATCCGCGTCGGATCGCGCGCCGTCCACCGGCTGCGCCAGCGCTTGCCCGAGCTGATCGCCGCAGGCGACGCCGCACGGCTCGACGCCAGCCTCGACGCGTGGCGCGCTGTTGCGACGTTTTGACAAAGTGACAAAGTGACAGGTTTTGTTAACACAAACTGACAGCTTTGACAGTGCCAGGGAGGCCCGTTGTCAACCAGCTCGAAGACGAGCTGATCGACAACGGGCGCGATACACGCCCTCAATCCTCAACCTTCAACGGGCTCGCGGGGCCGGAACGCAAACACGGAACCCCAGGCTCCAGTACCGGTCCGTGACCCAGTCCCCGTTCCGATAGGCGCCGCGGAGCCACCCGGGATCGTGGACCCAGGACCCGCCGCGCAAGGCGCGGACCGTCTCGTCACCCTCCTCGTTGACGGGATCTTCCTTGCCATCGCGGTTCTTGTAGGCCTCAACAGACCAAACATCAACGCACCACTCCCAAACGTTCCCCGCCTGATCCAGCGCGCCGAACGGCCCTGCACCGTCCGGATAGCTCCCCACCGGCGTCGTGCGACCCACGTTCTGCCCGAAGTTCGCCAGCGTCTCCGTCGGCTCGGCGTCGCCCCACGGATACGCCCGCTGATCCGTACCGCGCGCGGCCGCCTCCCACTGCGCCTCGCTCGGCAGTACCAGGCCAGCCCACGCGCAATACGCCTGCGCGTCGTGCCACGTCACGCCAACCACCGGCTGATCCGAACCGTTGAACTGCTTGTTGCCCCAGTATTCAGGCTGATCGTGCTTCGTCGCCTCGAGGAACGTCCCGTACTGCGCGTTCGTCACCGGATACTTCCCGATCCAGTACGGGCTTAGCGTCACCGTGTGAATCGGCTTCTCGTCATAGTGCACTTCCGCGCCCAGCGTGTACGAACCGCCCGGCACGTACACCAGCACCGAACCGTCCTTCTCATGCACCTGCTCCGCACCCGCCTCCGGCTCCCCAACCCCCGACACGATCGCCGGCGCCTCAATCCCGAGTAGCTCTTGCAAGAGCCCACGCACCTCGTCATCCGACTCATCCACCCGAAGCCCTTCGAGCACCTCGCGCCCCGTCCGCCCATCCGCAACCACCACCTCCGCCCAACCCTCGAGCGCCGCCGACTTCAGCAGCCGCACCACCTGATACCGCTCCCCCGCATCCTCGACCCCGTCCGCCAATGCCTGCAGCAGCGGCACCGCCGACGGACTCGTCGCGTCGAGCACGCAATACGACGCCATCGACGGATTGGTCGACAGCTTCCCCGCCGCGATCAGTCGACGCATCAGCGGACCGAAGAGCGACGGATTCGTCAGGCCGACCGTGAGGAGCGTCACCTCGCGCCACCACGGTTCCCCGAAGTGATCGACCAGCGATTCGAGCACGGCGTCGTCTTCAGCGAAGCGATTCTGCACGTGGCGGGCCGCCAAATACTCCTGGAAGCTCAGATGCAGAAACGCGAAGTCCCCTGAGCCGAGCGACACCAGGACGCCCGTCTGATCGCGCACCGCGTCGAGAAATCCCGACGGCTGCAGCTTCAGCGCGGTTTGCGCCCGCAGCGGACCGCGGATCACCGGCTCGATCGTCTCCCGCGACGCCTCGCGGATTTCCTCCGTATGGAAGTGCCACGCCAGCGGCTGCAGCACCGCCAGGGCCGCGTGCAGCGGCAGATCGACCGGCATCTGCTTCGCCTCGCGCCACAGCGCGATCAGCACTTCCAAGCACTCCGCGTAGAGCTCCACGCGGCGCTCAGGCAAGTGACGCCGATCGCGGTGCACCAGGCAGAGGATCTGCAGCATCAGCGGATTCTCGATCAGATCGCGCAGGGTTCTCGTGCGCGGGCGGTCGTCGTCGAAGAGCTTGGCGCACAGATGTTCGGCCTGCTCCCGCGCCTGCTGTGCCGCCTCCGCCGGATCGGCGGGGCCGTCCAAACGGCCCGCACCGGCCTGCTTCTCCACCGCCGTGTACCAGCGCGCGATGAAGCTGCGCGCGTCGTCGGACGTCAGCGGCAGGACGTCGACCTCGAGCAGGCGGCCGTGCAGCACCGCGTCGCCCACGTAGCCGGCGTGCCGGCTGGTGAGCACGAAGCGCGCCGCGCGATGATCGCGGAACGCGTTCTCCAGCCAGCGCGACACCGACGCGCGCGTCGCCTTGTCGGCCACCTCGTCGAGCCCGTCGAGCAGCACGAACAGCCGCGCGCTCTGCCGCAGCAGCGCGCGCGCCAGCGCCTGGGCGTCGGCGGCGTCGAGGCCGTCGACGGCCGCGAACGTCTCGACCATCGCCGACTGCAGGCCGTCGGTCGGCCGCTTCAGCCGGCGCAGCTCGATCAGCACGGGCACAACGTCGGTCGGCAGTCCGAAGCGCGTCGGTGCCTCCGCCGCGGCGAGCACGAAATGCTTCAGCAGCGTCGTCTTCCCGCTGCCGGGCTCGCCCAAGACCACGACGCCGTTGCGATCCCACGCCAGGGCCGTCGACAGGACGTCGTCGAACGCGATTTCCCGTTCTTCCAGCCGCGCGTAGTCGCGCCGTCCGCCGGCCTTCTCGCTATCGCGCGCCGTCGACCCGCTGCGCGGGCGCGCCCGCAGCTGCACGTAGACGTCTTCCAGCTGGAGCGGCATGCGGACCTTGGTCTTGAAGCCCGCGATCGGCAGATCGGTGCAGCGGGCCGCCAAGCGGTTGCCATAGGTGACGAGGTGATCTTCGACGTCGGCCGGCAGCGGCGACGACGGCGGCGCGGCCGGTGACGATGGCGCGTCGACCGCCGCCGGATCGGGCAGCCACGGCGCTGTGAACGTCCATACGCCCTTCGGCGCCCGCCGCGCCACCGGACGCGCGACCCAGCCGCCGCCCGCGGCGTCGTACGCGCGCAGATGCACGCGCACCTCTTTCGCGGCGCGATCGAGTTCGATCACGCTGTAGCCGTTGGGCTGCTGCGAACCTTGGTAGCAGGCGCCGGCCGCGAGCGTCGCGTGGCCGTCCTGCGTCGGCGTCACCCGGTGGCGATGCTCGTGGCCGTGCAGCGTGAGATGGAAGTCGTTGACCAGGGCGCGATCGAGATCGGGCTCTTCGTGCTCGTGCAGCCACGACGTCGGGTGATGCAGCAGCGCGATGCGCACCTCGGCGTCGCGCACGCCGGCCGACAGGGTTGCGTGCTGCCAGCGCGCGCCCATCCACAGCTTGCCTCGCTCGCCATCCTGCCCACAGCTCCACGCCGTGTTGAAGCCGGCGAGGCCGATCGTGCAGCCGCGTACATTGCGCCGCGCGTGCCAGATCGCGCGCGACGCGTGGGTTTGCAGATGCGTCAGTGCGTGGCGGTCGAGAAACGCGCGGTAGGCATCGAGGCGGGTCGTGAGATCGCGCCAGTCCTTGCCGCCCGCGCGGATCGTCTCCTCGACCTCGTCCCGGTTGGTGTTGGCCTGCCAGCGCCGGGCCAGCGCGCCCACCTCGTTGCGGTCGACGTCGTGGTTGCCCGGCACCAGGAAGAGCGCGTCGTTCGTGAGCGACGGCCGGTAGGCCCGCTGGATCGCGCGCAGCACCGTCCAGCCGCGTTCGAAGTCGGCGGTGGTGCCGTCCCAGGCGAGATCGCCGGTGAAGAGCACGAGATCCGGACGCAGGCCGTCGTCGTTCGCGAGGCGACGCAGATCCGCGACGAACTCCCGCGTCACGCGCTCGGCGTCCCACGCGGTGTCGGCGCGCGCGTGCAGATCGGAGAGATGCAGCAGGGTGATCGTCCGGTTCATGC
>JBCCOR010000163.1:0-8768 GCA_039025295.1 Acidobacteriota bacterium | reverse complement strand
GGTCTGGGTCGTGGGTGTCTTCTAGTTCTTGGGCCACTTGTTTTTTTTTGTGTTTGCCCTGTTATTGTGGTGTTCAAACCCCGTCCCCCCGGGGTTTTTGGGGGTTCGTCGACCACGATGAAGGTGTGTTGTCGAGGCGCCTCGTCGACCTTCACCCACCACTAACGGGGGATGCCGCGTCGGTGGCGGGAAACGGACGAAAAAAATGCGTGCGACCGTGCGCGCGCGCCGGGAACGATCACGCGTCGGCACACGACGACTGTCGCCGCGATGGCCGTTCCGCCTGCGCTATACTGCGCGGCAGCCATGGTCGCCACGCCCGATTCTCCCGACGACATCACCGGCTTGCTGGACGCCTGGAGCGCCGGCGATCGGGACGCCCTGGACCGCCTGCTGCCGCTGGTCTTCGACGACCTCCACCGGATGGCGCGCTACTTCTTTCAGCGCGAGTCCGACACGCACACCCTGCAGCCGACGGCGCTGGTCAGCGAGCTCTACTTCCGGCTGCGCGGCCAGAAAATCGTCGCGTTCGACAGTCGTCAGGACTTCTTCAACTTCGCGGCCAGCGTGATGCGGCACATCCTGGTCGACTATGCCCGCCGGCGCACCGCCCAGCGCCGCGGCAGCGGCCGCTCGCCCGTGCCGCTCGACGCCATCGGCTTCACCCGCTATCTCGCCACGCTGCCGCCCAACACGCAGCTGCTCGATCTCGATCGCGCGCTGCGCGAGCTCGAGGCGATCGACGCGCGCCAGGCGAAAATCGTCGGCCTGCGCTACTTCCTCGGCCTGCAGGTGCCGGAAATCGCCGAGCTGCTCGAGGTGTCGGAATCGACGGTCAAGCGCGACTGGCGAACCGCCAAGCTCTGGCTGCGTCACCGCCTGGAATCGGGACCGACCGGAGACGACGAATGAGCCGTTTCATGCGATCGCTACGCTGTTAATAAGCAAGACGCGCGCAGCACTGTGCGCGCGCCCTCTCTCTTCGATTTGTTTTGTTTCCACCATCTTTCGGGGTCATGAGTCTGGGACGGGTGTTACATGGACGCACAACGCTGGAATGCCGTCAAGCCGCTGCTCGATCGCGCGCTTGACCTGCCGCGCGATGCGCGCGCGGCGTTTCTCGATCGCCACTGCGCCGGCGACATCTCGCTGCGCACGGACGTGGAGTCGTATCTCGCGTTCGACGACGAGACCGACGCGCTCTTCGACGCGCCGCTGGTCGATCTGATCGCCGGCCGCGCGCCGGAGTACCGCGTCGGTGAAACGGTCGGCGATTTCAAGCTCGAGGGCGAGATCGCGCGCGGCGGCATGGGCGTCGTCTACCGCGCCCGCCGCCACGAGGCGAGCTTCGAACAAATCGTCGCGCTCAAGGTGCTCAAGCGCGGCTTCGACACGGGCGATTTCGTCCGCCGGTTTCGCGACGAGCGGCGGATCCTGGCCAAGCTGCGCCATCCGCACATCGCCCATCTGATCGACGGCGGCACCACCCACGACGGCCTGCCGTTCCTGGCGATGGAGTTCGTCGACGGCTTCCGCCTCGACCGCTACGCTTGCGAAGCCGAGCTCACGCTCGATCAGCGCCTAACGCTCTTCGACACGATCTGCGACGCGGTCCACACGGCGCATCAGCACATGATCGTGCACTGCGATCTCAAGCCGTCGAACGTGCTGATCACGGCGAGCGGCGCGCCCAAGCTGCTCGATTTCGGCATCGCCAAGATGCTCACGCAGGACGCCGACGCCGTCACCCGCTCGTCGACCACCCTGCGCCTCGGCACGCCGCCCTACGCCAGCCCTGAGCAAATCGACGGCCAAACGATCACCGTCGCGGCTGACGTCTACAGCCTCGGCTGCGTGCTCTTCCAGCTGCTCACCGAGCAGCCGCCGGCGCGGGTCGATCCGGGCGCGACCGATCCGCCGCTGCAGGTGCCGTCGCGTCATCTGCCGCGGCGCGCGAGCGATCGGCGCGACACCGGCTGGCTGCGCCGCCTGGCGCGTCCGCCCAAGCGCGCGATCGACCGCGATCTCGACGCGATCGTGCTGATGGCGATGGCGCGCGATCCCGCCCAGCGCTATGCCACGGTCACGGCCCTGCGCGAGGATCTCGCGCGCTACCGCAGCAGCCAGCCGGTCCGCGCCGCGCGCACGACCTGGCAGCGCCGGCTGCGGCTCGGGCTCCTGCGCTACCGTCGGCAGCTGCTCGTTGCGGCCCTGATCGTCATGACTTTCGTGGCCGTAACGGCCGGCGTCGTCGGCACGCTGAATGCCATCGGTGAACGCGTCCAGACGGTTCGTGCCGAGGCCAATCGAGACCTTGTGCTCGAGTTGCTCGAGGTGCTCGACGAAACACGCGACGAGTCAGACCGCGAAGCGGCTCGATCCGCCGTCGACAAACTACTCAACAGTCAGCGCTACGTTCAAAGCAGCGCGATGGATCAGGCCAAGCTCTATGACCGATTTGCGCGCATCCTGCTGCGCAGGGGTCAGCGCGATCAGGCCATACGACTACTCGAAAACGGCATGACGCTGCTCTCCGATGCAGGCCCGGCGAGCGAACAACAGCTCACCGCGATGACCAACAACCTCGCGCTCGCCACTGCCGATCGTCAGTTCGCGCGCGCCGCTGAACTCTTCGAAGACGTCCTCGCGCGCTATGCGGCACATCCCGAATGGCGCAATTCGAACGCCGAGCGGCTCGACGTGCTGCACAACTACGTGGGCACGCTGCGCAATCTCCGGCGCTTCGACGACGCTGAACAAGCGTATCTTGAGCTACTCACGGCGCGCGGTGAGGAATTCGGCGACGACAGCCCGGAATTTGACCGTACCCAGCTTGCGCTCGGAATGCTCTATTGGCGCCAGCAGCGATTCGCGGAGGCGGAGCCCCTGATCGATCAGGTGGTTGCGCGACGCGCCGATCTCTTCGGCCCCGACCATCCCAGCATGGCGACCGCGCTGCGCGCCCGCGCGTCCCTGCGTCTGGAGCAAGGCCGCTTGGATGAAGCGATCGACCATTCGCGCCAGGCGCTGGCCATCCGTGAGGACAAGCTCGGGAGCACCGAGCCGCGGACGGATCGCGCCCGCAACGGTCTCGCCCACGCGCTGCTCCTGCGAGGTAACGACGAGGACCTCGCCGAGGCCGAAGCACTGCTCGAAACCGTCGTGGCGCGCAGCCATCGACTGTCAACACAGGCCCGGATCTCGGCAAGGCGCAATCTTGCCGCCGTCTACCTCGACCTCAACCGACCGGCCGAGGCCGAAGCACTGCTCCATCCGCTGTTGGAAGCTGAACAGCAAACGCCCCTGCCGCCTGTTGAGGCCTGGCGCTACGACGATATGCGCAGCCTGCTCGGCGAAGCACGCCTGCGGCAGCCGCCGCCGCCCGATGAAGCAGATCTCGAGGAAGACCCCGAGGAAGCAAAAGAGCCCGAGAAGAAAGATCCTGCCGATGATCGGCAAAAAGCGTTCGATCTGCTGACCCGAGCCGCTCAGGGCCTCAACCAAGCGCTCGGCCCCAACGCGCGCCAAACGCGCGAGGCCGAAGCGCGCCTGCAGCAGCTGCAAGCGCTGCTGCCCGACGTCGACGACGCTGCCGATCTGTAGCGCGTCGCCGACGCCGGGGCGCGATCAGTTGCGACCGCCCATCACGCCGCCGTCGACGTCCCACACCGCGCCGGTGATCCACGACGCGTCGTCGGAGAGCAGATGGACGATCGTTGCGGCGACGTCGTCGGGCTGGCCGATGCGGCCGATCGGGTGGAAATCGTTGAAGCCCTGGAGCGTCTCGGCGATCTTGTCGGGCTCGATGAAGGCGCCGTAGATCGGCGTGTGCACCACCGCCGGCGACACCGCGTTGACGCGGATGTTGGCGTCGGCGAGCTCCATCGCCAGATGCTGGGTCAGCGCGTGCAGGCCGGCCTTGGCCATCGAATAGGCCGACGACGGCGTCGCCTTGATCGCCTGCCTCGCCCACATCGAGCCGATGTTGACGATCGCGCCGCCGCCCGATGCCGCCATGCGCCGCGCCGCCGCCTGGGTGATGAAGAAGGTCGCGCGGTTGAGGTCATGGTAAACGTCGTAGTCCGCCGGCGCGTGCTCCAGAAACGGCTTCGGGCTGAAGTAGCCCGCCGCGTTGACCAGATAGCGGATCGGTGCGGCGTCGGCCTCGAGCGCGGCGGCGAAGCGCGTCACCGCGTCGAAGTCGGCCAGGTCGACGCCGGTCGCGGTGACGGTACCGCGCGCCGACAGCGTCTCGCGCGCTTGGGCGAGACGCTCGGTGTCGCGCGCCACGAGATGCACGGCCGTGCCGCGATCCAGCAGGCGCGCGGCGACGGCATAGCCCATGCCGGTCGAGCCGCCGACGATCAGCGCGGTGGCGGCGGACGGGGACGAAGCGGAGGAATCGGTCATCGTGAACTCCAGTGACTACCTATGCATAGATAGGCTTTTGAGATGTGCAGCAGCCCGCGCGCGCAAACGACGCGACGGCGCCACGTTGGATGGCAACTAGGGCGAAGGACTGGGGGTTTGCGGCCGCACGCGGTCGAAGAAGATGCCGGCGACGACGTCGACAACCGCAGACGGCGCGCGCCCGCGCGCGAGCAGCAGGCCGCCTTGGAGGCTGGCGATCAGCGTCGTGGCCAGCGCCGACGGATCGCCGTCGACCGCCAGCTCCCCCGCCGCCGCGCCGCGCGCGATCGTGTCGCGCACCCACGTTTCACTGCGCGTGAGAAAACGGGCGACGCGCTGCCCGACGGGCTCGGGGAGCGTCGCGAGATCGGCGGCGAGCGAGCCGCAGAGGCAGAGCATGCCCTGCGACTCGGTCAGGCGGTAGGTGTCGACGAAGGCCGCCAGCCGCGCGCGGGCGTCGCCGCCGGCGCGGTCGATGGTCGTCAGCGCGTCGTCGAGATCGTCGAGATAGCGATCCATGAGAGCCGCGCCGAGATCGGCCTTGGTCTTGAAATGGTAGTGGATGCTCGCCGTGCGGATCCCGATCTCGGCCGCCAGGTCTTTGTAGCTGAACGCGTTGTAGCCGCGCGCCTGCACCAGCTGCTGGGCCGCGTCGAGCAGCCGCGTCGGCGTGTCGCGCGCGGCATCGGTCGGTGTGGCAGGTCGTTGCGCAGCGTTCATGGGCAAAATCTACCTATGCATAGATAGATTGTCAAGTCAGCAGTCGAACGACGGTCGCGTCAAGCTGCGCGGATCATGCGATATCGGCCGCGTCAGCGCACGCCGGACGGCTGTCGCAGAGGGCGTGATTCAGACCGTGCGCGACGACGATGAGGACGCCAGCCGCGATCATCCACCAGCGCCCGGCCGTCAGCGCGGTCTCGTGCGTGGTCACGTGACTGCCGACGAGCAGCAGCAGACCGCTGGCGAAGAGCAGCAGCACGCTGCGCGAGCGATGCCGCCGATAGCCCAGTCCGAGACTCAGCAGGGCGATCGCCACGGCGCTGACGAGCAGGACCCACTCGGCCGCTTCACCCGTCATCCAGTGCACGCTGGTCAGCGGAAACATCGCGAGGACGATGGGAAGCGAGACGCAGTGCAGCACGCACAGCGTCGAGACGACCACGCCCAGACCATCGAGGATATTGCGGTCGGCGTGGGCAGCAAAAAGGGCAGAAAGCATGGTTCGAGATCCAACAGGTCAGCGGAACAGGCGGGAAGCGAGGCGAGGCTGCATAGCGCAGCGGTGTCGGCAGGTACAGGAACGATGCGTGCTGGACGGTCGACGTTACAGGGCGGATGCACCGCGGGTCGGTTCGGCAGCACCTCGGCCGCTGGGGCACAGACTCGGGTCGCGAGGCAACCCGGCGTGCCGGACGCGCGGTCGAGAAATGGAACTTAGCAGGCGATCACATGAACATGCAAGCAGCTTGCAAAAGCAAGCAGATTGCACATGCGGCACGCAGAAAAGCCCCCCGCGCGACGCGGGAGGCCGGATGACGCGGGCGGAGGGTCTGCGATTCAGGGGAGCGGCGGCTGGTTGTTGCCAGTGGTCACCGGCTGACGCACCCAGTAGCGCTCGAGCAGCGCAGCGTTGGCCCCCGGGTCGGTGATCGCGTTGAAGAAGCTGTCGCGGTTGATCACCTGCTGCGCGGTCCAGGGACCGTCGATGCGAATCGCGTTCATGGTGGCGACGCGGTTGCCGAGCAGCGGCTGCGGATCGTCGACCGTACCGCCGAGCGGCACGATCTCGAACAGGCCCGGATGGGCTTCCATCGCCGTCTTGGCCAGGTGGTAGAAGAACAGACCGACGTCGGCTTCGTTGTTGGCCAGCGCCTGCGGCACGTCGCGATGATGGATGCGATCACCCGCCACCCACTTGCCCCGGCGGTCGTTGTTGCGCGGGTTGAACACGCGGTTGTACAGACGGCTGGCCGCCCGCTCGGCGCGCGCGATGTCGCCGCCGCTCGACGCCTCGACCAGGCGGAATGCGATGTGGAAGACGCTCGAAGCGTAGTTGCCGAAGCTGCCCGGCTCGGTCGTCGGGTTCGACGTCACGACGCGCACGCGCGGGCGACCGAGGTCCCAGATCGAGCGAATGTTCTTGGGATTGCCGGCGCGCACCAGCATGACGTTGCCGAAGTTGCTGAGGATCTTGGCGCTGGCGCCGTCGTTGATCCCACGCGCCACGACGCCGTTCATGATGCCGCCCGGCCCCATGACCACCATCGGAATGCCGCGGATTTCCATGTTGCCGAAGCCGAGGAATCCGCCGGCATCGATCTGCTCGAGCGAAATCGGTGGCGAGGTCGAATAGCCCCACTGGCCGTCGGCCACGACCGGATTGGCGGGCAGGTAGACCTGCCGATGGAAGGCGTTGAGAAAACGGTGGAAGTTGCCGGCCGTCGACACGAGCAGATCCCAGTCGTCCGGGCTGGTCTGCATGTGCCAGTCGTCGAGCACGTTGCCCTGGCCGGTGAGATCTGGCGCGTCGAACGGGCGCTGCGGAATGACGTCGCTGCCGCCCTCGCGCAGCCAGATCAGCGTTTTCTGCCCGAGCACAACGGGCTCGGTGACGATCTCCGGAATCTCGACGGTCTGGGCAGTGGCGGCCGGCGCGACCAGCGCGGTCGCGAGCAGCAAGATGGACAGGAACAAAACCCATGAGCGCTTCATCGTGCATTCTCCTCGTGAAGTCATTCATTGTTGGCAGCACCGCGAGTCGAATGCGCCGTCACGAATACGTCAACCTTAGATACACGACAAGGTTTGGTCAAATAGTCATAAGCCGAGCCAATCGTCCAACAATTGTGGATCTCACGGACAGAAGTGTGACGTAAACCGTCAGCGCACGGCTTCGCCGAGCGCCGCGCGCGCCACGCGCTGCAGCTCCGGCGGCAGATCGGCCACCAGGCGCGCGACCGCGCGGCGGACCCCGGGCGCTTCTCGGCGCGCCATCGACGCGCGCAGATCGAGCATCGACGCGCGCAGGCGCACCGGATCACCGAGCTGCGCGGCCAGGCGCGCGCGGCGCAGATGGCCCGCGGGCTGGCCAACACCGTGGACCATGCGCAGCGCCATCAGATCGTAGGCCTCGGCGAGGCGCGCGGCGTCGCCGCTGGCCTGACGCCAGACAACGCGCAGCTCGAGCGCCGCGGGAAAGAGCGTGTGGGCGGCGGGCACGCGCGCCAGCGCGGCGTCGCGCGCGCGCAGGACGCCCGGCTTGCGCAGGGCCGCCAGCCGCCAGCCTTCGGCGATCATCGCCGCCACCGGATCCGACGCGATCTGCGTCGCCCACGCGCCGGCCTGCTGCCGCGTCACGGCCGGGCGTCGGCGCAGCATCAGCGCATACAGCGCCTCCTGACCGGCGCGGTCGAGCGCGACGCCCGGCGCCGGCAGCAGACGTTCCAGGGCCGGCCCTGCCCCGCCGTCGCCCTGCGCCAATGCGATCAGCGCGTGCGCCGCTTGACGCACGCGTGGCGGCGTCGACGGCGCGTCGGCGATCGCCGCGGCCGTGAGCGCGCCGCCGGGCTGGCGGAGATGACGCTGCACGATCCGCAGCGCGTCGCGCTCGGCCGGCAGCGACGGATCGACGGCCGCCTCGCCGGCGAGCAGCTGCGCCAGAAAGCGGCTGTCGAGGCGGCCCGTGCGCAGTCGCGCCGAGCGCGACTTGAGCAGATTGCGACGATCGGTGACGAGCGCCGCATCGCCCGCGAAGCGGCGCGCCGCGTCGACGTCGAAGCGCTGCGCGGCCAGGAAATCCTCCGGTGCGGCCATGCCCAGCCGGAGCCACGCCGCGCGCGCCGGGTCGTCCGACCGCATCAGCGCCGCGGCCTTCGGCGCAACCTCGAGCGCCTGCTGCCCGGCGAGAAAGATCAGCGAACCGCCCGGCGACGGCTCGTAGACCTCGACGTGGGGAAACACATCGAGCAGCGTGGCGATCAGGCTGCGCAGCAGCGACGCGTCGACGAAGCGCAATCCGATCCACTGCACGAAGACGCCGTCGGGCGCGAGATGCGCGTCGACCAGGGCGAAGAATTCACGGGTGAAGAGATGCGACGCACCCGCGGTCCACGGATGCGACGGCTGCGACACGATCGCGTCGAAGGTGCGGCCGGTGAGCATCAGCGCGCCGCGCGCGTCGTTGAGATGGACGGTCACGCGCGGATCGTCCAGGGGATCGCGCGCGCGTTCGCCGGCCAGCTGGCGGTTGGCGGCGACCACCTCGGGCTCGAGCTCGACCACGTGCACATCGGCGACCGACGCCGGCACCGCCTCGACCGTCAGGCCGCCGCCCAGGCCGACGATCAGCATCGACT
>JBCCOR010000162.1:0-8769 GCA_039025295.1 Acidobacteriota bacterium | reverse complement strand
GACACCGCCGCCGGCCGCGATCTGGTGGAGTTCTTCGCGCGCGCGCCCTTTGGCTGGAATCCCGAGGTGGTGCAGATGCTGACCGGCTGCCTGCTGCGCGCCGGTCAGATCGAGGCGACCAGCGGCGGTCGGGTGATCCAGGACGCCCTGACGATCGAGGCGCGTGCCACGCTGACCCAGGACGCCGCCTTCCGTCTGGCCTCGTTCCGGCCGCGCGTCGGGGTCGAGTTCACCCATCTGATGGCCGCGGTCGAGTCGTTCCGCACGGTCTTCGGCCGCGAGGTGCCGGAGATGGAGCCGGTGACGGTGGCGGGCTCGATCCGCTCGGCGCTCGATCAGCACGAATTCGACGTCCAGCAGGCACTGGGCGTGCTCCTGGCCTACGATCTGCCCGGCGCACCGGCGCTGCAGGAGGCGCTCGACGATCTGCGCAGCCTGCGCAGCGGCAGCGAGGAGCAGGTGATCCTCGGTTTCAACCAGAACCACCGCCGCCTGAAAGAGGTCATCGCGCGCGCGGCCTCGCTCAACAGCACGCTGCACGGGCGCCATCTGCAGCTGCTGCGACGGGCCAAGGATTTCCTGATCCACGTCTGGCCGATGCTGCGCCGCGAGGCGGATCTGTCGGAGCGCTACCGCACGCAGGCCGACACGCTGCAGGATCTGATCGATCGCGACACCTTCTACCGCGAGCTGCCGATGATCGGCGATCTGGTCGACGGCCTGGAGGCGGAGTACCGCCGCCGGCGTGACATGGCGGCCTGGGCGCGGGCCGACGTCTACGCCTCGGCGCTGCGGGCGCTGCGCGCGTTCAGCGACTGGCGCCGGCTCGAGCCGGCGCAGCAGCATCGCGTCGCCGAGCCGCTGCAGCGACGCTCGCGGCCCGAGGTCGCGGGCATGATCTCGATCGAGCTGCTGCGCGCCGACATCGACGCCTGCCCGGCGCGGCTGCGCCAGGCGATCGACGCGCTGCTCGCCCTGCGCGGCGACGAAGCGCGCGACGCGACCCTCGACATCCGCCGCGTGGTACCGCCGCGCATCGACGACCCGGCCGCGCTCGACGCCGCGCTGAACTCGCTGCACGAGGCGTGCAAGGCGCTGCTCGACGCCGGCAAGCGGGTGCATCTGCGCTGAGCGCCGGCGATCAGCGACGGATCGCATCACGATGAACCCTGCGAACAGCCTGCCCTCGATCGCCGCCGTCGAGCCGTCCGCGCCGGAGAGCAGCGCGCTGCTGCCGGTGCGCTACGAGGCGCGCGAGGGCCCCAAGGGGCGCTATGTGCGCTGCCGCGAAGCACCCGCGATCGGCGTCGCGCTCGATCGCTCCTACGCCTTCAGCGAGGCCGAGGCGCGCAAGCTCGGCGAGCGCACGATCCTGCTCGACGGCGCCGGCCAGTTCGGCCCGCTGGTCGACGGCGGGCGCCATCTCTACAACCTCGATCATCACAGCGACTGCCAGCGGATGTTCACGCTCGCCACCTGCGAGCAGGCGCTGATCCTGGTGCTCAAGAATCTGGAGCTCGACAAGGGCGATTGGACGATCTGCGCCAACGAGCCCGATCTCGACACCGTCCTCGCCATCTGGGTGCTGCTCAACCATCGCCGGATCAAGAACCTCAGCGCGGCCTCACGCGAGGTGCTGATTCCGCTGCTGCGCCTCGAGGGGGCGATCGACGCCAACGGCTTCGAGATCGCCGAGTACTGCGGCCTGCCGGCCGAGACCCTGGTGCGCAGCCGGGCGCTGATCGATCAGCTCTTCGCGCGCGAGCAGGCCGCCAAGCGCGAAGGCCGCTGGGATTCGATGGACCTGGTCGACTATGTCTGCGACATGCTGGTCGCGATCGATCTGCTGATCTACGATCGCGCCGACTTCGACGACTACACGAGCGTCGACGAGGAGTTCGGCCACGTCGAGATCGGCAACGACAAGGTCGCCGTCGTCTGCCGCGACGCCTCGGGCATCTTCGACGTCGAGAAGCGGCTGAAGAAGGTCTGGGGCGATCGCCTCGGTATCGTCGCTCTGCTACAGCGCGAGAACGTCTACACCCTGCGGCGCACCGCCTCGCTGACCGCGATCAACCTCGAGCGCGCCTACCGCCGGCTCAATCTCTTCGATCCCGCCGTCGACGGCCGTCCGCCCGAGAAGCGCTGGGGCGGCTCCGACGAGATCGGCGGCTCGCCGCGTCCTGGCGGCAGCGGACTGCAGCCGCGCGAGGTGGTCGAGCAGCTGCGCCGGGCCTATCAGCCAGTGTCGCGCGTGCGTCAGCTGCGGGCGGCCGGCATCGCGCTGCTCTTGAGCGCGCTGCTGGCGGCGATCGCCTGGTTCGCCGGCAACCGCTACGACGCCCTCGACGCCCATGTCGCGCTCGGCATCGCGCGCGACGCGCCGCTCAACCAGGCGCTGCAGCTGGCGTCGTCGCTGCTGGCGCTGGTGATCTGCGCCGCGCTCGTCAGCTGGGGCTGGGTGGCGGGGCGCCTGTGGCGCTTCGGCTGGCGCTGGCCGGGCGGTGAGGACTGGCCGCTCTTGGCGCTGCCGGTGCTGATCGGCGGCGTCGCCGGCAGCACCTGGCTGCCGCGCGGCGTCGCCTTCGACGCCGACAGCCTGGGCGCGGCCGCGCTGGCGTGCTTGCTCGGCGCGCTCGCCAGCGAGATCAGCTTCCGCGGCCTGGCGCACGGCTTGCTCGTGCCCGAGTCGGCGCACGTGCAGCGCGCCGGCGAGGCATGGTTCATCAGCGTGCCCAACGGGGTCGGTGCCGTGCTCTACGCGCTCGTCACCGGGCTGGCGACGTGGCTGTGGCTGGCGCCGCCACCGTGGACGTGGGCCTGGCTCGGCGCGCCCGTGTGCGCCGGCCTGATCGCGCTGCCGACCGGGCTTGCCCTGGGCGCGGTGCGCGAGCGCGCCGACAGCCTGCTGCCCGGCATCGCGCTGCTCGTGGCCGCCTGCGCCGTGCGCCTGCTGATCGTCTGAGCGGCGCGTCCGGCGCGGGCCGATCCGGGCCGGCCGTCATCACTGGCCAGCCATTGCGCCGAGCGCTGGCCAGTCATCGCGCCGATGGTGTACAGTATGGCTCCTCGTCGCGGCCGCCTCTCGGGCGCGCAGCACGATCCCTCCGCGTCCCCATCGTCTAGCCAGGTCAGGACTCCAGCCTTTCAAGCTGGCAACACGGGTTCGAATCCCGTTGGGGACGCCATTTCCTCTTGCCGGCGCCCGACCTCGATGGGCGCATGCCCCTCGGCAGCACGCACGCGGATCGGATAGGCTGAAACGATCCATGCACACGCGTTCGCATCGTCTTCGTCATGTCGTCGCCGCGCCCCTGTCGGCCATGGCGCTTGCCCTGCTCCTCGCCGGCCTGATCGCCGGTTCGCCGCTGGGTGCACAGAGCGCGTCGCTGACGATTCCGCACGGCATTGACGACGAACCGACGCCGATGCGCGCTTTCCGCATCTTCGACAAGCGCACGGCGCCGGGCCTGCCGCAGTCGACCGTCACCGCGATGCACCAGGACGGCAGCGGCCGCCTGTGGCTGGCTACGCTCGACGGCCTGGCGTCGTACGACGGCGTGGCGATCGAGCCGATCGACAACCAGCCCGGCGCGCCCACGGTCGGTCGGATCAACACGCTCGCACGCAAGCGCGGCGACGGTCTCTACGTCGGCAGCCAGCGCGCGGTCTTCGGCTTCGACGGCCAGCGCTGGCGCAGCGTTCCCGCGCCGCGCGGGGTCGCGCGATTGATCGAAGATGCCGAGGGCCGGCTGTGGCGCGTTGACGGCATCGGCGGGGTGACCTGGCTGGCGAACGGCTGGTCGGCGGCCAATGCCGACGCGGTGAACCTGTGGACCGTGCCGCCGCTGCCTGACGACATCGGCCCGGTGGTCGATCTGCGCCTCGATGCCGACGGCGCGCTGCATCTGGCCGACGACGCGCGCGTCCTGCGGCTGCGCGACGGCGCGTGGCAGGCGATCGGCGGCGCGCTGCCGACCTCGATCGGCGACCTGACGCGCATGCTCGTCGCCCGCGACGGCACGGTCTGGATCGGCACGGCGCGCGGCGCGGTGCTGTACGCCGCACCCGGCGCGACGTCGTGGCGCACGATTGCACTGCCGGCCCGCTTCGATGCCCGCGTGCGCTCGATGACCGAGGACCGCCGCGGTCGAATCTGGGTGGGCAGCGTCGCCGGGCGCATCGCCCACGGCACGGCCAGCAGCGACGCGTGGCAGGTCTGGGGGCGCGCCCACGGTCTGCCCACGGCCAGCCTGCTCGACATCCTCGCCGACCGCGAGGGCAGCCTGTGGTTCAGCTTCAACACCCGCGGCTTGCGCCAGTGGTTCGGCGAAGCGTGGTCGCATCGCCATCGCTGGCTCGACGACCCGTGGGGCGATCCGCGGGTCTCGGTGTTCGGCGTGCGGCCCACGCGCGACGGACGCGGCTTCTGGGCCTCGGTGCTCGATCGCGGTCTGTGGCACTGGGACGGCGCGCGCATGCGCCGCTACGATGCGCGGGACGGGCTCGACGAAAACGTGCTCGGCACGATCGAACCGGCGCCCGGCCAGCTGTGGATCGGCAGCCGCTTCGGCATCTACACCGGACCGACCACGGGTCCGTTCCGCCGCGCCCTGTCGGTGCCGTCGGGCTTCGTCTACGGCTTTCGTCAGGCGCCCGACGGCACCTGGTATGCGATGACCTCGGAGTTCGGCGCCTACCGCCACGAAGGCCCGGTCGACGGCGGGCGCTGGCTGCCGGCGTCGTTCAACGCGGTGCTGCCCAGCCGCGGCGTGCGTGATCTGCTCTGGCGCGACGACGGCAGTCTGTGGGCCGCAACCCTCGGCGGCGTGGTGCTGATGCCTCGCGGCACAGACGCGATCGAGCAAGTGCGCGTGCTCTCGCAGCACGCCAGCAACACCCTGCTCGATCTCGACGACCAGGTTTGGTCGGGCGGCTTCGGCGGCGTCGGCCTGTGGGATCGTGAAGGCCAGTCGCTCGGTGCGCTGGTCGAGGACGACGGCCTGCCGGGTCATACCGTCTACAGTCTGGCGCGCGGCCGCGACGGCGTGATCTGGATCGGCGGCGCGTCGGGCATCGGCCGGCGCACGGCCGACGGCGCGATCACGATCTACGGGGTCGAGAGCGGCCTGATCGACGCCGAGTGCAACCACGACGGACTGTACGTGACCGACGACGCGGTCTACGTCGGCACGATGGGCTCGCTGGCGCGCTTCGACACGCGGGTGGCGCCGCTCGACGCGCCGCCGCTGCGCCTGCGCTGGCAGGGCGATCCGGAGCGCGCTGCGCGCGTCGACGCTCAGGATGTCGTCCAGCTGCCGGCCGATCAGCGCTCGGTGCAGGTGCGCTGGTCGGCGCCGTGGACGATGCCGGAGCCGATCACCTATCGGGTGCGCGTGCCGCGGCTCGACGACGCGTGGTCGGTGCCGCAGACCGAGAGCGTGCGGACGGTGGAGATGCGCGGCCGCGGCCTGTGGGCGATCGAGGTCCAGGCGCGGCGCGGCGACGATCCGTGGACGCCGTCGCTGACGATGCAGTTCCAGGTCGCGCCCTATTGGTGGGAAACCGGCGCGGCCCGCGTCGGCGCCCTGGCCGCGCTGATCGCCGGTATCGCGCTGCTGATCCACGGGCGCACCCGCAAGCTGGCGCAGCGGGCGCGCCAGCTCGAGCAGACCGTCGAGGAAAACCTCACCCAGATCCGCGAGCTCGGTCGACTGATACCGATCTGCGCCAAATGCAAGAAGATCCGCGACGATGAAGGCTATTGGGAAGGCGTCGAATCCTATTTGCAACGCCATGCCGGCGCCACGCTGAGCCACGGGCTGTGCCCGAGCTGCTACGAGGAGTACATGCGCGAGCTCGACGAGAGCATCGCCCGCGAGGTCGCCGTCGAACTGGATCTCGCCGCCCCGCATCTCCCGGCCGATTCGTCACAGGCGCGCGGGCGCGCCGATGGCGCGGAGGCGCGCCGGTCGTGACGCGGTCTGCGTGCGCGGGCCCAGCGGTGCGCGCCGAGGCCGCGCAGCTTCTCGTGACAGCCTCCGCGGCGCTGTGGTACAACCGCACTCGACCATGAAGATCCTCGGTATTTCCTGCTTTTACCACGACGCAGCCGCGGCCCTGCTGATCGACGGCGAGATCGTCGCCGCGGCGTCGGAAGAGCGCTTCACGCGCATCAAGCAAGACGCCAACTTTCCGATCGAGGCGACGCGCTTTTGCCTGCGCGAAGCCGGCATCGACGCTGGCGATCTCGACGCGGTGGCGTTCTACGACAAGCCGCTGCTCAAGTTCGAGCGCCTGCTCGAGACCTACATCGCCTGCGCGCCGCGCGGCCTGCGCTCGTGGCTCAAGGCGATGCCGGTCTGGCTCAAGCAGAAGCTCTTCGTCGCAACCCAGGTCGCGCGTCAGCTGCCCGATTTCCAGGGGCAGATGCTCTACACCGAGCATCACGAGTCGCACGCGGCGTCGGCGTTCTATCCGTCGCCGTTCGACCACGCCGCGTTTCTGACCATCGACGGCGTCGGCGAGTGGGCGACGACCAGCTACGGCGTCGGCGCGGGCCGCGAGGTCACGATCCACAAAGAGCTGCACTTTCCGCATTCCCTCGGCCTGCTCTACTCGGCCTTCACCTACTACGCCGGCTTCAAGGTCAACTCCGGCGAATACAAAGTGATGGGCCTGGCGCCCTACGGCGAGCCCACCTACGTCGACACCATTCTCGAGCACGTGATCGATCTGAAAGACGACGGTTCGTTCCGGCTCAACATGGCCTATTTCGACTTCGCGGCCGGCCTGCGCATGACCAACGAGCGCTTCCATCGCCTGTTCGGCGGTCCGCCGCGCACGCCCGAGTCCAAGCTGACCCAGCGCGAGATGGACCTGGCGCGCTCGGTGCAGGTGGTGTGCGAGGAAGTGATGCTGCGGCTGGCGCGCCACGTTCACGCCGAGACCGGCGCGCGCAACCTGGTGCTCGCCGGCGGCGTTGCGCTGAACTGCGTCGGCAACGGCCGGATTCTGCGCGAAGGGCCGTTCGATGATCTCTGGATCCAGCCTGCGGCGGGCGACGCCGGCGGCGCGCTCGGCGCCGCCTACGCCGCCTGGCACATGTACTACGAGCAGCCGCGCACCGCGCGGCCGCGCGGCAGCCAGCGCGGTTCTTACCTCGGTCCAGGCTTCGACGACGACGCCATCCGCGCCGTGCTCGACGGCTTCGGCGCGCGCTACGAGCGCATCGACGACGACGACGCGCTGGTCGAGCGGGTGGCGGCCCTGATCGCCGACGACAAGGTCATCGGCTGGTTCCAGGGGCGCATGGAGTTCGGCCCGCGCGCCCTCGGCGCGCGCAGCATTCTCGGCGACGCGCGCTCGCCGAAGATGCAGACCACGATGAACCTCAAGATCAAATTCCGCGAGTCGTTCCGCCCGTTCGCGCCGTCGGTGATGCACGAGGCGGTGTCCGACTACTTCGAGATCGACCGCGAGAGCCCCTACATGCTGCTCGTGGCGCCGGTGCGCGAGGCCTATCGTCTCGGCCACGACGACCGCGATCTCTTCGGCATCGACAAGCTCAACGTCCAGCGCTCGACCGTGCCAGCGATCACCCACGTCGATCATTCGGCGCGGGTGCAGAGCGTGCATCCTGACGACAACCCGCGCTATCACGCGCTGATCGACGCCTTCCGTCGACGCACCGGCTGCCCGGTGATCATCAACACGTCGTTCAACGTCCGCGGCGAGCCGATCGTGTGCACGCCCACCGAGGCCTACACCTGCTTCATGCGCACCGGCATGGACGTGCTGGTGTGCGGTCCGTATCTGTGCATGAAGAACGATCAACCCGCCTGGCAGGAAGAAGGCGACTGGCGCGATACCTTCGCGCTCGACTGAAGAGGCGTCCACCGTGTCGATCCAGGCAGAAATCCGCGCGCTCGATCCGACCCCGAAAGACCTGCGCAGCTTCGGCCTCTTGGTCGGGCTGGTCTTCGCCTTGATCGGCGTCTTCCTGATCAGCCGCGCCTACCTGGCCGGTCCGCCGCTCGCCGCGCTCGGCGCGACGCTGCTGCTCGCTGGCACGTTCGCGCCACGCCGGCTGCGCCCGGCCTACTTCGGCTGGATGGCGCTCGCGATCACGCTCGGTGTGATCATGACCCACGTGCTGCTGACGCTCTTCTTCGTGATCGTGCTGCTGCCGGTGGGGCTCTTCTTCCGCCTGATCCGCCGCGATGTGCTCGAGCGCCGGCCCGATCGTCAGGCGGCCAGCTACTGGAAAGACAAAACCTACCCGATCGCCGATCGCACCCGCTTCGAGAAGATGTTCTAGGGCGTCGGCCGACGAGATCTCGATCATGATGGAATTTATCAAGCAGTTCTGGGAATTTCTCCGCGTGCGCAAAAAGTGGTGGCTTGGCCCGATCGCGGGCATGCTGCTGCTGCTGGGCCTGCTGCTGGTGTTCACGCAGGGCTCGGCGCTGGCGCCGTTCATCTACACGCTGTTCTAAGCGGCTCGCGCGGGACGCGCCGGGTGCGATCGATGCGTCTGGCAGGCCAAGAGATTGGTACAATCGAATAGTTCGCTCATTATTCTCGAACCTTCGGTCCCTTTCTTTGTTTGGCTCTGCTTGCGCGCGACGGCGCGGCGGCTGGTTTCGCCGTGCGCGATCGCGCATTCCAACCCACTGCTCGAGAGGCTCGTCATGCGCTGGAACGCCTCCCCGATTCGCCGAACGTCCGCCGGGTTCGGAACCCGGTCCCTGCTCGCTTGCCTGATCG
>JBCCOR010000161.1:0-8773 GCA_039025295.1 Acidobacteriota bacterium | reverse complement strand
TCCGCCAGCCGCGCGCGGTCTTTCCGCCGATGGCGAAGCGCTTCAACAAGCAGAGCGCAACCGTGACGATACGCGTGCTGATCAGTGAAAACGGCGACGTGATCAAGCAGGAGCTGGCCGGCAAGAAGGCCGGCTACGGCTTCGACGAAGCCGCGCTGACCGCCGCCGAAGGCGCCAAGTACGATCCTGCGACCAAGGACGGGGTACCGGTGAAGATGTGGTCGTTTCTGCGGGTGGTCTTCCAATAAGCGCCGCCGCCGCCGCCAGCCGCACCGACGCGGGTCGCATCCGGCGCCTGCACAACCCGATCCGGCCCTACGCCTGGGGATCGTACGAGGCGATTCCGGCGCTGCTCGGAAAGCCGCCGTCCCGCGAGCCCCAGGCCGAGCTGTGGATGGGCGTGCATCCGTCGGCGCCGTCGGCGGTCGACGTCGACGGTACGCGCGTACCGCTCGATCGCTGGCTGGCGGACGACCCGATCGGCCGCCTCGGCGCCCGCCTGGTCGCGCGCCACGGCCCGCACCTGCCGTTTCTGTTCAAGGTGCTGGCCGCCGCCCCGCCGCTGTCGATCCAGGCCCATCCCGATCTCGACCAGGCCGCCGCGGGGTTCGCCCGCGACGAAGCCGCCGGCGTGCCGCGCGACGCGCCGACGCGCACCTACCGCGACGCCAACCACAAGCCCGAGGTGCTCTGTGCGCTGACGCCGTTCTGGGCGCTCAACGGCTTTCGCCCCGCGCACGAGGCCCTCGCCCTGCTGCGCAAGGCGCACGTCGACCGGCATCTGCCCCATCTGACCCGGGCGCTCGTGCGCGACATCGAGGCCGCGGCGACGACGGCCGACGGCGGTCGACTCGACCACTTTCTCGCCGCCTATCTCGCCCCCGCCGCCGGCAGCCTGGCGGACGCACTCGGCGCGATCGCCCAGCGGATCGACGCCGTCGCACACCGCCATCCGGCGCTGATCTGGACGCGCCGCCTCGCCCGCGCCTTTCCCGACGATCGCGGCCTGCTGGCGCCGCTCTTCCTGCATCTCGTGCATCTGCGTCCGGGCGAAGCGTTGTTCACTGGTCCCGGCGTGCTGCACGCCTATCTCGACGGCCTGGGCATGGAGCTGATGGCCAATTCCGACAACGTGCTGCGCGGCGGCCTGACCGGCAAGCACGTCGATACCGCCGAGCTGCGGCGCATCCTGCGTCCGCACGCCAGCCGACCGATGCTGCTGCCCAGCGTCGACGACGGCCAAGGCGGTACCGTTTTTCCGACGCCGGCAGCGGAGTTCGTGCTCGGCCGCCTGGCGCCCCGACCCGACCGGCCGCTGCAGCGCCGCGGCGGCACGATCGCGATGCTGTTCTGCACCGACGGCCGCGGTGCGATCGAGGTCGCGGACCAGCCCGATCAGCCTTTTCAGCGCGGCGATGCGCTGCTGGTGCCCGCGTCGGCGCTCGACTACCGCGTGGTCGGCAGCGCGACGCTCTTCATCGCCACCGTGCCCATCGACGCGGGACCGGTCGACGACGCAGCCCCCGTCGACGCGGAAATGGCCGGCGCGGCGTCCGTCGGTGCAGGAACGGACGACGCGGCGTCCGTCGGTGCAGGAACGGACGACGCGGCGTCCGTCGGTGCAGGAACGGACGACGCGGCGTCCGTCGGTGCAGGAACGGACGACACGGCGTCCGTCGGTGCAGGAACGGACGACGCGGCGTCCGTCGGGGCAGGAACGGACGACGCGGCGTCCGTCGGGGCCACGGCCACCGTCGACGCGGCCGGCTGAGCGGGGTCGGCGGCGGCCGCCGTGGCTTGCGCCTGGCGCATGCGCTCACCGAGCGCGCGCACGCGATCGCGGGTCATCGGATCGTCGGGCCGCAGCCGCAGCGCCTGACGGTAGCTGCGCAGCGCCAGCGCCCAGTACGGCCGCGGATCACCCGCCGGCGCGGCCTGCAGCGCGCGCTCGCCGCGCCGACGATGGACGTCGCCGAGCGCGCGTTGCACCGCCGGCACCGCCGGCTGCGCCTCCACCCCCTCGCGCCCGCTGGCGAGCGCGCGCACCAGGGCCTCGTCGCGGTCCGCGCGGCGATCGTCCGCGTCCGAACGGACTGCGTCCGTACCGGACGCGTCGGTGCCGGACGCGTCGGCGCTGATCACGTCCGTGCTGACCGCCTCGAGATACGCATCCCACGCCAGATGCAGCCGGACGTCTTCCGTCCACGCGCGCGGCACGCCCGCGTCGATGGTCTGGGCGTCGCCGCAGGCCGAGGCGCCCGAGCGCCACAGCGCGGCCGCCGCCGCCGCCGAATCGCCACCGACCGCTTCGTCGCCGCCGCGCGCGCCGTCCTCGGGCAATCCATGCGCCGCGATGCGCGCTTCGAGTCCCAGGCGGACCGCGTTCAGGGCGCACAGGCCGACGTAGCCGATGGGATCGCTGCTCGCTGAGCGGATGGTGGCCTCGTAGGCGTCCTCGGCGGCGGCGTAGTGGACGCGCGCCTGGGCGGGATCGTCGACCGCGGCGCGCGCGCCCATCGCCTGCAGCACGTCGCCGCGCAGGATGCGCGCCTCGTAGAACCAGGGGAGTTCGGCCAGGGTCGCATCGACCCGACGCAGCGCCTCGTCGAACTGCCCGTCGTAGAGCGCCAGCTGCGCTTCGATGTAGTCGCGCGATACGCCCTCAGCGCCCTGGCTCTGGGCCAGATAGGCGAGCGTCGGCGCGCGGTAGGCCGCCTGCGCCTGATCGCGCGCCGTGCGTCGCCGGGCCGGATCTGCGATCCGCTGCGCCTGCTCGAGCGCGCTCCGATACTGCTGGCTCAGCGACAGGCTGAGCGCGTAGGCGACGTCGGGCGTGCGGTAGCCCGCCTGCCACGCGCGCTCGAGATGAACGCGCGCCTGATCGTACGCGCGCAGCGTGAGATAGCCGCGGCCGATGGCGTAGCGGGCGGCGCCGCGGCCGAGCGAGCCGATGGTATCGAGCTCGGCCTCGAGCTCGGCGATGCGCGCCCGGACGTTGCGCTTGACCGGCTGGATGTCCTGCATCGCGCTCATGTAGTCGGCGCGCATCACCCAGTCGAAGTCCTTGCCGATCTGACCGTAGTGCTGCTCGTGCGCCAGCCGCTGGTTGGCGCGCCAGCTCTGCAGCGCGGCGAGCATCAGCATGATCGCCAGGCACACCGTCACCACGGTGACCATCAGGCGATGACGCCGCGCCTGCTGCAGCACGCGGTAGGTGATGCTCGCCGGACGCGCCTCGATCGGCTCGCCGGCCAGATAGCGATGCAGATCCTCGGCCAGCGCGCTGGCGCTGGCGTAGCGACGCGCAGGCTGCTTCTCGAGGCACGTGAGCAGAATGGTCTGAACGTCGATCGGCAGCGTCGAGTCGATGCGCCGCGGCGGCGTCGGCTCGTCCTGCACGACGCGCATCAGCAGCTCGACGCTGCGCACGCCCTGGAACGGCGTCTGGCCGAGGATGACGTCGTAGAAGGTCGCGCCGAGAGCATAGACGTCGGTGCGCGCGTCCTGCTCCTGGGCGCGTCCCTGTACCTGCTCGGGCGCCATGTAGGGCGGCGTGCCGAGCATCTGTCCGTCCTCGGTCATCGCCGTCGCAGCCTCGTCGCCGCGGTCGATCACCAGGCCGAAATCCACCACCACCGGCTTGAAGCGACCGTCCGGCAGGGTCTCGACCATGATGTTCGAGGGCTTGATATCGCGATGAATCAGGCCGGCCTCGTGGGCGGTGTGCAGCGCTTCGGCAACGGTCGCCATGACCTGCACCTTGTCGCGCAGCGACATGCCGCGCGCGGCGACCTGACCGAGTTCCTCGCCATCGATGAACTGCATGGCGATGTACGGCCGCCCTTCGAGCTCGCCGATCTCGTAAACCTGACAGATGTTTTCGTGCTTGAGACGGGCCTGCGCGCGCGCTTCGCGCATCATGCGCTCGACCAGCGCCGGATCGTCGCGGCGCAGGAATTTGAGCGCGACGTCGCGCTGCAGTGCAGGATCGTACGCGCGGTACACCTCGGAGGTCGCGCCCGTGTTGAGCGGCACCGCGGTGGCGTAGCGTCGGAAGCGAGGGACGTGTTGTGACACCGATCACCCGTCGAAGAAGTGCGGCCAGTGTACCACCGCCGGCGCCCGTGCGAAGGACGATCCGCAGCGGATTCAGGGTGCGGGCGCTTGGACGTGAAAATGCAAGCGCGCCACCGCCCAGCGACGCATGTCGTCGTTCGGCTCCGTCGTCCGCGCACGCAGGCACACGGCCAGCTCGCGCCACGCGGCCTCGGCGTGGTCGGCGTCCGCGCCCGCGTTCCGGCGCTGCAGATCGAGCCGCGCCGCGCCGAGCAGGCATCGATCGCGGTGCGTCTCGGGATCTGACGGGGCGAGATAGAGCGCGCGGCCGTAGGCCGCATCGGCCTGGTCGAGGCGCTCGCGCACGGCCGCGCGATCGCCGCGCTCGGCGGCGTCATGGGCCGCGTCGAGGATCAGGTTGCCGCGCAGGCGATGCAGCTCGTGCCGCCACGGCGCAAGCACCAGGGCGGTGTCGAGGTGGGTCAGGGCGTCGACCAGCTCGCCGCGATGATACGCCGCCAGGCTGCTCATCACCGGCGTTGCCGCGGCCAACACCGGCGCCCGCGTATACACCTCGAGCAGCGCCTGGCGCTCGTCCGCCCGCGCGCGCTGCCGCGCGCGGCGGGCCTCGGCGGCATGGCCACGCGCGGCACACAGGGCCGCCCACTGCATCAGACGCTGATAGCGCGCGTCGATCACGAGCATCAAATCCTGCAGCAGCCCGCGGGTGCGCACGCCGCGGGCGCGCGCCAGGCGCAGATCATCGTAGGCGCGCACGTGATCGCCGGCCATCAGGGCGACGTGGCCGAGCGCAGCGCGCAGCGCCGGATCGTCGGGCTGGGCGGCGCGCAGCACGTTGAGACGCGTCACCACCGCCGCCTGCACCGCGCCGACGTCGCGCCAGCGCGAGCGCACGGCACCCTCGATGCGCCACGCCCAGCCGTCGATCTGCTGCGCATGTCGGGCGACAGCGGCGTCCTGCCGGGCGTGGCCGATGCGGACGATGCCGAAGCCGACGCCGACGAGGATCACGACGATGAGGAGCACGATCAGCACGCTGCTCGGCAGCACGCTGCCCGGGCGTCGCAGGGCGCGCTGCGGACTGCTCGGCCGGCGCACATAAACGGTTTCGCCGGCCAGGAAGCGCCGCAGATCGAGCGCCAGCGCGCGCGTTGTGGGATAGCGCTCTTCGGGCCGCTTCGCCAGGCAGCGCAGCACGATGTTCTCGAGCACCGGCGGCACGCTCGGCTGCATCGTGCGCGGCCGCGGCGGCGGTTCGCGCAGCACGCGCATCAGCAGCTCGGCGTCGGAGTCGCAGACGAAGGGCGGCTGGCCGGTGAGCAGCTGATAAAGGGTCGCGCCGAGGCCGTAGATGTCGACCCGGGCGTCGAGATCGCGGCGATGTTTGCGGATCTGCTCCGGTGCCATGTACGGCGGCGTGCCGACCATGAAGCCGTCGCGCGTGAGCGTGCGGTCGACCGCGCGATCAGCGACCAGTCCGAAATCGACCACCACCGGACGTAGCACGCCCTTGCGGCGCGTCACCATGATGTTCGACGGCTTGATGTCGCGGTGGATCAGGCCGGCGTCGTGCGCCACCTGGAGTGCGTCGGCGACCTGGGCGATCAGGGCGACGCGCTCGGTGATCGACAGCTTCATCGCGGCGGCGCCGAGCTCCTCGCCGTCGATGAACTCCATCGCGATGTAGACCTGGTCGTGCTGCTGACCGATCTCGTAGATGCGGCAAATGCCCGGATGCTCGAGCCGCGCCTGGGCGCGCGCTTCCTGCAGCATGCGGCGCGAGGACTCGTCATCGTCGCGGCGCAGGATCTTGATCGCCACGTCGCGATTGAGCCGCGGATCGTGTGCCCGATAGACCTCCGCCGAGCCGCCGCGGCCGAGCAGCGTGGCATGGTCGTAGCGATCGAGCTGCGCGGCGACCCGCAGGTCGACGCCGCCGTTTCCATGGCGAAGCATGGATGAAAGACCTCCCAATCGGCCTCAGAGCGAAGCCGTATGATGCGCGAATGCGCAGGGGCACTCGCCTGAGAAAACGCAAAAATTGGTTGCTGCGGCCAGCAATCCTTGTGCCAATCTAACACAGGTTGTGAAACCGACCATCTCAGCCCAAGCACGTCGCCTCGCGCCGACTGTGGTACGTTGGCGATGCCTCGTCCATCGACGCTTCTCCGGTCGATCGCTCCGCTGCCGATGCCTTCCCAACCCGTACGCACGCGCCGCTTCCTTTCCGTCTATGCCCGCTGCCGCAGCGCGGCCGCGCTCGTCGCGCTTGCGCTGCTGGTCGCCTGTGCCCCGGCGGCCGACGAGTCCGCGCAGACGCAGCCGACATCGCCGGACGCATCCGCGACCGTCGACACACCCACAGCCGCGCCGGCCGCGCCGGCTGCGCTGCGCACCACGGCCGACGCCCCAGGCCTGCGCACGGTGACGCTGACGATCCTGGGCGGCCGCGTCGACGCCGACGGTCTGACGCTGACGCTGGACGTGCACAACCATCATCCGCGCGCCCTCGCGCTCCTCGGCACCCTCAGCGCCGAAGACGCCCGGCTGCTGTCGGGCGACGGCCTCGGCGGGGTGCCGGTGCCGCCGCGACGCGTCGATCCCGCGCTGGCGCCGCTCGAACCGGCGGGCGGCCTGCGCGCGGGCGCGCGCGTGCGCGGCGAGATCGCGTTCCCGCCACCGCGCGACAGCGATCTCGACCGCGCGATCACCTTCTCACTGCCGCCGTTCGCGCCGCTCACCTTCGCGCCCGGCGCGCTCACGCCCGCGACGCGATCGACCGATGCCGCTGCCGTCGTAGCCGCGCACGACCGGCCGACCGCCGCACCGCGGCGCGCGCCCGCACCGACCAGCGCCGCGCCGTCGATCGGCGCGGTCGAGATCGTCGCCTCATCGGACGACGTCGGCACACGGTCCGCGGCGCGCGGCGCGGTCACCTCGCGGCGCCCGGGCGCGGTCGCGCCGGCCGATGCGCCCAGCCGAGCGCAACAGCAGATCGACGCGCTGCTCACCGACCAGGCACGGGCACTGGTGCGCGGCGATCTCGACGGCTATCTCGCCACCTTCGCACCTGCGCGCCGCGCCGCCGAGCGTCGCGTGCTGCGCCAGCTGCGCGATCTGCCCCTGGCCGCGCTGACCCTGACGCTCGACGACGGCGACGCCTCGATCCGCCCGGCCGACGGCTTCGCGCGCACGCGCGAAGCAACGGTCGTGCTGCGCTACACCCTGCGTCAGCTGCCGACCGACAACCCGATGGTCCATCGGCTGCGCTACCGACTGCAGGCCGACCGTGAGGATCGGCTGCAGGTGACGGCGATCGAGGACGATCCATCGCGGCCGGTGCCGTGGCGGGTCGAGACGATGGTGCGGGTGATGCGCGGACCGATCGTCGGCGTGGGCCCCGCGCCGCAGCGCGACGCGCTCGAGATCGCGGTCGACGAAGCCGCCGCCGCGTACGCCCTGCTGCGCCGACGCGGCGCGCCGCTCGAGGACGTCCAGCTGGTCATGCTCACGCCGCGCGTCGACCGCCTGCGCGCACTGCGCGGCACCGACGATGCCCGAGCCGACGATCCGATCGCGGTCGCGGCGGTACGCTACGCGCTCGGCGCCGACGGCAACCTGCTCACCGACAGCCGCGCGCTCCCTCTCAGCGCCGCCGCGTTCGCGCCCGGCGGCACCGCGCCGGCGGCGCGCCGCGGCCGCCTGCTGCACGAGCTCGCGCTGCTCGCGCTCGCGCCCGACACACGCCCCTACACCCCGCTGTGGCTGCGCGAGGGTACAGCCGCCCATCTCGCCGCCGGCGGCCTCGATCGCGCGCGCGGTCGACGCCTGACGGGCGCGTCCCTCGACGGCCTCGCGATCGCGGCACTGAGCCGACGCGGCGCCGGCGCCGCGATCGCCGCCGAGCACAGCAGCGCCTACGCGCACGCCGCCGTCACCTACCTCGTCACCACCCACGGCTGGCCGACCTTCCTGCGCTTCTACCGACGCTTCGCGGCGCTCGAAACGCCGCAGGCGATGCTGGCGATCGCGTTCGAGCCGGTGGCGCTGGCGCGCTTCGGCGCCGGCGACGTCGGCACGCTGGCGCTGCCCGTGACCGAAGAAGCGCTGCGCTACGCCTACAGCCTGACCCCCGATCGCCTCGACGCCGAGACGCGCACCTGGCTGCGGCGCACCTACCGCTGAGCGACGCGGCCCCGCCGCAGCCGCGACAGCGGCCACGTCATCATCCCTCTGCGGCTTTCCCTTGCGCCCGCCCTGCGCTATACTCTGCCGTCACCGACTACCTCTCCGCCTCGTCGGTCTCCTCCCCCACCTGCATCGACACCGACCCGACCAACCCGTGAACGCCATCCGGGAGCCTTCTCATGTCTGAACAGCATGACGTCACCACGTCTTCATCCCCTATCGCCACCGAAGCGAACGAGGCCAACGCGCCGGCCGCCGTCGTGGAGGACAGCCCATCGACGGATGATCCATCGACGGATGACGTGGCTGAAACCGCAACCGACGCTGCCGACAGCACCGCCGAGGCCGTCGTGGACGCGGTCAAGGAGGTGATCGAAACTGTCGTCGACGCGTCCGGCGACGCCGCGGCTCTTCCAAAAACTTATCTTACTTCCGATTTTCTTTCCGCAGACCGTGCTGGGGCTGGCGCTTCTGATGTGGTTCAATGCGGTTGGGATTATCCCGTCTT
>JBCCOR010000160.1:0-8802 GCA_039025295.1 Acidobacteriota bacterium | reverse complement strand
GGTTGCTGACGACCGGCGCATCGCCGTCGCGCTGCCCCAGCCAGCGCGCCATCAGCCCGTGCACGCGCACGGCGTCGGCGAGCGTCGTGCCGGCGAGCGCCGTGCCCGCGGCGCGCCGTGCGCGCCGCGCGCGCCTCGCGCTCGTGCGCGCACGGCGCGCCGCGGGCACGGCGCTCGCCGGCACGACGCTCGCCGACGCCGTGCGCGTGCACGGGCTGATGGCGCGCTGGCTGGGGCAGCGCGACGGCGATGCGCCGGTCGTCAGCAACCTCGATCCGGACGAGCAGGCCGATTTTGCCTGGCTGCTCGCCACGCTCGCCGCGGCGCCGGACGCCGTCGATGACGACGATGATCTGACCGACGACGCCGACCCGGACGGCGGCCCTGTCGAGCCGACGTCGTGGCGCGCGCGGCTCGACGGCGTGCGGCTGCGCCGCTTCGTCGGCTGCCTGCTGCTCGCGCGCGCACCCGCCGCCGCCGCCCGCCATCTGCACCGCGCGCTCGGCGCGTTCCTGATGCTCGATCAGCCGTGGGACGCCGTCGCCACCGCGCTCGATCTGCGCCTCCTCGCGCGCCAGGCGGGCGTCGGCGTCGCCCAGCTGCGCGGTGCGCTCCTGGCCGTGCTCGCGCGCGCCACCGTGCGCGGCACGCTCGCGTCGGTCGCACCCGCGCTGCGCGCGCATTCCGCCGACGCCCTGGCCGCACACCTGGTCGCGCTCGGGTCACCGGCGCGCCGCCGACTGCAGCGGGCGCTGCGTCCCGCCGGCGGCAGCGCGCGGCCGCTGATCGTGCCCGCGCTCGGACCGCCGGTCGGCGTGCACATGCCGACCGCCGCCGCAGGCGCGCTGCTGGCCGATCTGGTCGGCTGCTTCGACGCGTGGCCGAGCGCGGCGGCGTGGCGTCGATCGTCATGAGCGCCGAGACGCGCAGCGTCGCCGCGCTCTTCGAGGCGCTGGCGTGGTCGGCGCCCGAGGCCGCGCGGCTGATCCCTCAGCTCGACGCGCTGGCGCTGCGCCGCGAAGCCTTCGCCGACGCGCACGACGGCGCGCCCGATCCGCTGCGCCTGGCGCTCTCCGACCTCGCGTTCAGCTTCGGCGGGTCACACCTCCTCAGCCCGACGCCCGGGCATCGCACGGCCGTGCTGCGCGCGCGGCGCGTCGTCCGCCACGGTCCGTCGGCGCGCGTCGCGCCGGCGCTCGCCGTGCTCGTCGCCGAGGTCGCCCACGCCTACGCGGCGCGTCGGCCCGATGCGGCGCTCGCCGTCACCGCGCGCGCCCAGGCCGCGCTCGACCAGCATCCGATCCTGCGCGCGCATCCGAGCGGACCGCTGCGCGTCAACGCCTATCGGGCGCACGCCCATCTGCTGCGCACGCCGCTCGGCCAGACGACGCCGCCCGACGCGGTCGCGCAGCATCTCGCCGAGGCGACCGCGCGCGGCGTGCCGCGCTCCGACGACTACGCTGTACTCGAGCAGATCGAGGCGTCGGTCGATCTCATGTGCGGCGATCGGCGCGGCGCGATCGCGCGGCTGCGGGCGTGGTCGTCGTCGGCGGTCGTCCAGCTCGAACCGCTGCGGCGCGCGGCGATCGCCGAGCAGCGCGCGCGCTACCATCTGCTCGACGCCGATCCGGCCGCCGCCCGCCGGGCGGTGCGCGCCGCCGACCGCGACGCGCGCGCCGACCGCGTGCATCTGCCCGACTTCGTCGACGCGCTGCGCCATCACCGCCTGTGCGCCCATCTGATGACCTACACCGCGGTTGCCGCTGGGCCCGACCGGCCGCCCGACGCGCCGGCCCGCGATCCGGTGCTCGAGGACACCTGGGACGGCGATCCGCGCGACGGCGATCCGCGCCTGCACCACGCGCACGTGCTGCGGCTGATGGCGCCGTTTCTGCGCGATCGCGCGTGGCGCACGCAGTGCTTGGCGCGCGCGGTCGATCTCTTCGTCGATCTGGGCTGTCCGCTCGACGCGCTGGCGGCCTACCGCGCGCTCGGTCGTCGACCGCCGATCGGCGATCCGATCGCGGTCACGCTGAACGGCCTGGCGCGGCGCGCGCTGGGGTCCGACGCCGCGTCGCCCGCGGCGCGCGACGGCGGGCGCCTGCTGCCGTTCGCGCGGCCCGCGCCCGAGGAGGGCTAGCGCCGCGGCTCAGGCGCCGACGCGCGAGGCCTCGTCCATCCGCTGCGCCTGATGATGGCTGACCAGCGGATCGACCAGCGGATCGAGCGTGCCTTCGAGAATCGTCGGCAGCTGGTGCAGGGTCAGGCCGATGCGGTGGTCGGTGATGCGGTTCTGCGGGAAGTTGTAGGTGCGGATCTTTTCGGAGCGATCGCCCGAGCCGACCATCTTGCGCCGCTCGGCGCTGAGCTCGGCGTCGGCTTTCTCCTGCTCGAGCTGCAGCAGGCGCGACTTGAGCACGCGCATCGCCTTGGCCTTGTTCTTGATCTGGCTGCGCTCGTCCTGGCACGAGACGACGAGGCCGGTCGGCAGATGGGTCAGGCGGACGGCGGAGTAGGTCGTGTTGACGCCCTGGCCGCCCGGGCCGGAGGCGCAGAAGCGGTCGATGCGCAGATCTTTTTCGGCGACGTCGATCTCGACCTCCTCGGCCTCGGGCAGCACCGCCACGGTCACCGCCGAGGTGTGGATGCGGCCCGACGCCTCGGTCTGCGGCACGCGCTGCACGCGGTGCACGCCGCCCTCGTACTTCAGCCGGCTGTAGGCGCCGCGGCCCTCGACGATCGCCTGCACGTCTTTGACGCCGCCGACGTCGGAGGGCGAGAGATCGATGATCTCGACCCGCCAGTTCTGCTGCTCGGCATAGCGCGTGTACATGCGCAGCAGCTCGTTGGCGAAGAGCGTCGCCTCGTCGCCGCCGGTGCCGGCGCGGATCTCGAGCACGACGTTGCGGCCGTCGTTCGGATCCTTGGGCATCAGGCCGAGGCGGATCGCCTCGTCGAGCGCGCCGAGGCGTTCGTCGAGCGTGGCCTTTTCGTCGATCGCCAGGGCGTGCATGTCGTCGCCCTTGTCGAGCTCGCGCACCATCTCGTCGAGCTCGTCGCGCTCGGCGCGCAGCTTGGTGCGCTCGTTGTGCAGCGAGACGATCTCCTGCAGATCGGCGATTTTCTTGTTGATGTCGCGCAGGCGGCGGGGATCGGCGAGCACCTCGGGATCGGCGAGCTGTTCGGTCAGCTCCTCGTAGGTGCGCGCCATGTGGTCGAGCTTTTCGGATGTCGCGTCGGCGGTCGCGGCGTCGGTCATGGCTTGCGGGCCCTCCAGACAATCAGCGTAGCGAATCGCCCTCGCCAGCGGCAAGCGGCGGCTGCTCGGCCAGGCGCGCGCGCACGGCCGCGGCGTCGTTGCCCGACGGCACGAGCCGCAGGAAGGCGTTCCAATGCCGCCGCGCGCGCAGCGGCTCGTCGAGCGCGTCGGCGTAGAGATCGCCGAGCATCCGATGGCTGGGCGCGTGGCCCGGACGCTGCTGCAGCACGGTCTCGAAGTCGTCGGCGGCCTCGGCGGGGCGGTCGAGCTTCACGCGCATCAGGCCGGCGTTGTAGCGCGCCTGCCAGTAGTCGTCGCGCACCGCGAGCGCCCGCGCGTAGGCGCCGAGGGCCTCGGCGTGGCGCGCCTGGCCCTCGAGCGCGAGGCCGAGGTTGTTCCATGCCTCGGGCGTCTCGGGGCCGAGCGTCAGCGCGCGCCGGGCGTAGCGCTCGGCGCGGCTCCAGTCGCCGCGATCGGCGGCGATCGCGGCCAGGTTGCTGTGCGCGTCGGTCTGGTCGGGCACGTCGACGATCAGCTGCTCGAGCAGGGCCCGCGCCTCGTCGGCGCGGCCGCTGCGGTAGAGCGCGATCGCCTGGTTGTTGCGCGCGCCGACGTGCTTGGGCTGCACGGCGAGGACGCGCGCATACTCGGCCTGGGCGGCGTCGAGCTGGCCGCGCTCGGCCAGCCAGCCGCCGAGCGCCACGTGCAGCGCCGGGCGCAGGGTCTCGTTCAGGCGGATCGCCTCGCGCAGGTGATCGGCGGCGGTGACGTCGCCGCGTGCGGCCAGATGCAGGCCGAGCCGCTCGTGCAGCACGGCGTCGTCGGGCGCGCGCGTCAGCCCCGTGCGCCACGCCTCGGCGGCCTCGTCGGCGCGCCCGGCCTGGGCCAGCGTGACGCCGAGCAGCTGCCAGCCGGCGATCAGGAAAGGATCGCGCGCCAGCGCCGCGCGCACGCTGGCCTCGGCGTCGTCGAGATCGCCCGCCGGCCGCTCGAGCAGCAGCGCGCGCGCCAGCAGCACCCGCGGATGGTCGGGATGATCGTCGATGAGCGCCTCGAGCGTTGCGCGCATCGCGTCGCCCTGGCGCAGCGTGCGATGCAGATGGACGGCCTGCAGGCGCAGATCGAGATCGTCGGGATGACGTTCGAGGATCGCCTCGAGCACGGCCAGCGCCTGCGCGGGCTGGCCGCGCTTCTGCTCGAGGCGCGCGAGCAGGCCGTGCAGGCGCGGCAGATCGGGCGCCAGGGCGAGCGCCCGCTCGGCGGCGCGCAGGCCCTCCTCGACCTGGCCCGACTGCTCGAGCAGCGACACCAGATCGGTCAGGGCGGCGAGGTTGTTGGGATCGCGTCCGAGCACGGTGCGCAGCTGGCGGATGGCGGCGTCCCACAGGCGATCGCGCTCGAGCGCGCGGGCGCGTTCGAGACCGACGTGGACGTCGATCATCGACTTCGGATCGGGGCGTTCGTCGTCGGCGATCGTCGGCTGGGCGCCGACCGAGAGATAGCCGAGGCTGCGCAGGCGCTCGGCCGACTCGCTGTCGAGGGTCTGGGTGATCTCGGCGCCGACGTCGCCGCTGCGGCGCACGAGGCGCATCAGGTCGCGCTGCAGATCGTGGGCGACGTGCGGCCGCGCCTCGATCAGGTTGGTGAGCTCGCGCGGATCGCGGCGCAGGTCGAAGAGCTCGGGATCGGGGCCGTCGATGTATTTCCACGGTCCGCGGCGCACGGCGCGCAGCTTGGCCCAGCCGTAGGTGTAGAACGGCAGATACGACTCGCTGTAGAGCAGGCGCAGCATCTCGCTTTGGCGCTGGGCGTCGAAGGCCTCGGCCTCGCGCGCCGCGGTCGAGCGCGCTTCGCCGTCCGCCGCCGCGCCGCCGGGCGGGCCGCCGTCGCTGGCGAGCAGCGGCAGCAGGCTGCTGCCGTCGAAGGATGTCTCGTCGTCGTCGTCGGCCGCGGCGGGCGCGAGATCGAGCAGATCGAGCAGTGTCGGCATCAGATCGACCTGACTGACCGGCGTCGTCACCCGCGCGCCGGCGGGCGCGCCCGGCAGGCGCACGATCAGCGGCACGTGCAGGGTGGCGTCGTAGGCGAGAATGCCGTGGGTCATCTCGTCGTGCTCGCCGAGGCTCTCGCCGTGGTCGCCGACCGCGACGACGACCGCGTCGGCGAGGCGCGGATGGTCGAGCAGGCGGCCGATCTCGGCGTCCATGAAGGCGATCTCGCCGGCGTAGGGCTGCTCGCGGTAGCGATCGCGGAAGGGCGGCGGCGGCGAGTAGGCGGCGTGCGGATCGTAGAGATGCACCCAGAGGAAAAAGCGATCCTCGGCGAGCGCATCGAGCCAGGCGCGCGCGGCGTCGACGGTGACGTTGGCCGGGCGATCGGGCACGACGCGCGGATGGCGCGTGCGGCTGGTCGAGAGATCGTCGTCGTAGACCGCGAAGCCCTGATCGAGTCCGTACTGGCGCTCGAGCACGGCGGCGGAAACGAAGGCGGCGGTGGCGTAGCCGGCGTCGGCGAGGGTTTCGGCGAGGGTCACGGTCGCGTCGTCGACGCGATGGGTGCCGTTGTTGCGCACGCCGTGGACGGGCGGATAGCGGCCGGTGAAGATGCTGGTGTGGGCCGGCAGCGTGATCGGCGTGACCGCGCTGGCGCGCTCGAAGGTCACGCCGGCGTCGGCGAGCGCGCCCAGATGCGGCGTCGCGACGTGGGTGGCGCCGTAGGGCTCGAGATGGTCGGCGCGGGTGGTGTCGAGCGTCAGCAGCACGATCGAATGGCGCGCGCGCAGCTCGTCGATCGCGCGCAGGTCTTCGGCCGCGAGCGGCTGACCGTCGCGGGTCAGGCGGCGATCGTCGAACGGATCGGGCGCGCCCGATCCGCGCGACGCGATCAGGATGGCGACGATTCCGGCGGCGGCGACGAAGCAGGCGAGGGCGGCGAGGCGAGCGCGGGTCATGAATGATTGCTATCACATCGTTTCGCTGTGCACACCGTTTGCGCGCGCGGAGGGCTGCGCCGCATAGGGGCTTGCTAGTATGGATGCGACGGATCGATTCCGGTTCGTACGATTCGACGCAACCCGCGAGGAACCCATGCCCATTCGCCCGCTCTGCGCCACGCTCGGCCTCGCCGCAGCGCTCGCCCTGCTGCCGGCCGCCGCGACCGCCGACGACGCCACGTCGGTGCCGGCCGCGTCGGTCACCGAAGCGTCGCTCAGCGACCGGCAGAATCGCCTGATCGGCGACCTGTGGTGGAACCAGTCCGAGGTCGTCGCCTCGCTCCAGCTCAGCGACGCCCAGCGCGCGGCCATGGACGATCAGACGCGTCGCTTCTTTCAGATGCGCACCGACGCCCAGGCCCGCCAGCAGGCCGCCAGCAAGGCCTACGCCGCCGCGCTCGACCGCGCCGACTGGGACGCCGCCGCGCGCCACGTCGACGAGGCGGTCGCCGCGCGCAGCGCGTTTGCGACCGCGCCGATGACGCTCAAGATCGACGTCCTGCGGCTGCTCGAGCCCGAGCAGCTCGACGCGCTGCGGCTGCGCCACGGCCATCTCATGCGGCAGGCGTGGATGCGCGCGATCAGCCTCGGCAACGGCCCGCGTGCCGGGCGTCGCGGGGCGCGCGCACCGGGCGGATCGCGCTGAACCGATGCGCAATCTCCTCACCCTGCTGCCCTACGTCAAACCGCATCGCGCGCGGCTGATCGGCGGTGCGCTGTGCATCGTCGGCACGGCGGCGACGGGCGTTCTCGGTCCGCTGATCATCGGCGCCGCGATCGACAGCCTGCGCGACGGCGGCACGGCCGGCCAGCTGCTGCGCTACGCCGGCCTGCTGCTCGGTGCGACCGCGCTGATGGGCATCTTCCAGTTCAGCCAGCGCATGCTGCTGGTGACGATGAGCCGCTACATCGAATTCGATCTGCGCAACGCCTTCTTCGGCCAGCTCACGCGCATGCCGCAGGCGTTCTACCACCAGCAGTACACCGGCGACCTGATGGCGCGCGCGACCAACGACATCCAGGCCGTGCGCATGGTGTGCGGTCCCGCGATCATGTACACGGTCAACACGCTGCTCGTGAGCACGGCTGTCTTGATCCTGATGCTGCGCATCGACGCGCGCCTGACCGTGCTGGCGCTCCTGCCGCTGCCGCTCCTGGTGCTGGTGTCGCGCTTCTTCGGCCAGCGCATCCATCGCTATTTCGAACGCGTCCAGGCGCGCTACGCCGATCTCTCGGTGCGCGTGCAGGAAAACCTCGCCGGTGCGCGCGTGGTGCGCGCCTATGCCCGCGAGCGCGCCGAGGAAGCGGTCTTCGACGAGGCCAACCGCAGCTACGTCGACGCCAACGAAGACCTCATCCGCTGGCACGCGGCCTTCCATCCGCTGCTGCGCCTGGTGATGGGCTTCGGCTTCGCGATCATCCTCGGCTACGGCGGCATCCGCGTGATCGACGGGGTGATGACGGTGGGCGAGTTCGTCACCTTCAATCTCTTCCTCGGCAAGCTGGCGTGGCCGCTGATCTCGATCGGCTGGGTGATCAACCTGGCGCAGCGCGCCTCGGCCTCGTGGGGGCGCCTGCAGGGCGTGCTGACCACGATTCCCGCGATTCGCGACGTGCCGGGCGAGACCCTCGCGTCGGCGCCCGCGCTCGAGGGCGCGATCACCTTCCGCAACCTCGACTTCGCCTACACCAGCGCGAATGAATTCGCCCAGGCCAGCGCCAACGAGAACGACACCGACGTCGAAGCGGCCGACGCGCCTGACGCCGCGCCGCCGACGGTGCTGCGCGGCATCGACCTGGCCATTCCCGCCGGACGCACGATCGCGCTCGTCGGCCGCACCGGCGCGGGCAAGAGCACGCTGCTCGGGCTCGTGCCGCGCCTGATCGAGGCGGCGCCGGGCGCGCTCGCGATCGACGGCGTCGACGTGCGCCGCTGGCCGCTCGACGCGCTGCGCGACGGCATCGCCATGGTGCCGCAGGAGAGCTTCCTGTTCTCGACCACGGTCGGCGAGAACATCGCGCTCGGCGTGCCCAACGCCGACCCGTCGGCGATCCGCGAGGCGGCGTCGCTGGCGGCGCTCGACGACGATCTGGCGCGCTTCCCCGACGGCCTCGACACGATCGTCGGCGAGCGCGGCATCACCCTCTCCGGCGGCCAGAAGCAGCGCGTGTCGCTGGCCCGGGCGCTGCTGCGCCGGCCGCGCATCCTGCTGCTTGACGACTCGCTGTCGGCGGTCGACACGCGCACCGAGGAGACCATCCTGCAGAACCTGCGCCGCGTTTTGCCCGGGCGCACCGTGCTGCTGGTCTCGCACCGCGTCTCGGCGGCGCGCCTGGCCGACGAGATCGTCGTGCTCGACGAGGGCGCGATCGTCGAACGCGGCGATCACGAGGCGCTGGTCGCGCGCGACGGCGTCTACGCCGATCTCGTCCGCCGCCAGGCGCTCGAAGAAGCCCTCGCCACCGCCTGAGCGCGCCGCGCGCGACGCGATGCGACGCGATACGCAAGCGGCCCGCGCCGCATCCCACGTGGCGTGGCGGCGTCCCCGTC
>JBCCOR010000159.1:0-8832 GCA_039025295.1 Acidobacteriota bacterium | reverse complement strand
CTCGACGCTCTCGACTGGCCCGAGTCGGTCAAGGAGATGCAGCGCAACTGGATCGGGCGCTCCGAGGGCGCGGAGATCGAATTCGCCGTCGACGGCGTGCGCGGTGACGACGGCGAGCCGCTGACCTTCACCGTCTTCACCACCCGCCCCGACACCCTCTTCGGCGCCACCTACTGCGTGCTCGCGCCGGAGTCGCCGCTGGTCACGCGCATCGCCGCCGAAGCGCAGCGCGCCGCGGTCGACGCCTACGTCGCCGAGGCGTCCCAGAAGAGCGATCTGCTGCGCACCGATCTGGCCAAGGAGAAGACCGGCGTCTTCACCGGCGCCTACGCCGTGCATCCGGTGACTGGCGACAAGCTGCAGATCTGGATCGCCGACTACGTGCTGATGAGCTACGGCACCGGCGCGATCATGGCCGTCCCCGGCCACGACGAGCGCGATCACGCCTTTGCCAAGCGCTTCGAGCTGCCGATCGTCGAGGTCATCTCCGGCGCCGAGGCCCCGATCGACGAACAGGCCCACAGCGGCGACGGCGTCGCGGTGAACTCCGACTTCCTCGACGGGCTCGCGGTCGACGACGCCAAGGCGCGCATGATCACCTGGCTCGAAGAATACGGCCGCGGCCGACGTCGCGTGCAGTACCGCCTGCGCGACTGGCTCTTCTCGCGCCAGCGCTACTGGGGCGAGCCCTTTCCCTTCGTCCACGTCGAAGGCAGCGCCGACCAGCCGCCGTCGGTCATGGCCCTGCCGGTCGATCAGCTGCCCGTGCGGCTGCCGTCGATCGACGCCTACCGCCCCACCGAAGACGGCCGTCCGCCGCTCGCCCGCGCCGGCGACGACTGGATGATGGTCGAGCTGCCCGACGGCCGGCGCGGCGTACGCGAGACCAACACCATGCCGCAGTGGGCGGGCTCGTGCTGGTACTACCTGCGCTTCGTCGACCCGCGCAATGAAGACGCCCCCTGGAACGAGGCGCTCGAGCGCTACTGGATGCCGATCGATCTCTACATCGGCGGCGTCGAGCACGCGGTGCTGCATCTGCTCTACGCCCGCTTCTGGCACAAGGTGCTCTTCGACTGCGGCCTGGTCTCGACCCGCGAGCCGTTCCAGAAGCTCTTCAACCAGGGCATGATTCTCGCGCAGAGCTACCGCGACGCCAGCGGCAAATACCATCCGCGCGCGCAGCTGGTCGAGCGCGACGGCACGCTCTACGCGCCCGACGGCGAGACCGCGGTCACCATGCAGGTCGAGAAGATGTCGAAGTCGAAGCAGAACGGCGTCGACCCGATGCAGGTGATCGATCAGTACGGCGCCGACGCGGTGCGCCTTTACGAGCTCTTCATGGGACCGCTCGAGCAGACCAAGCCCTGGCAGATGGAGAGCGTCGAGGGCGTCTACCGCTTCTTGGCCCGCGCATGGCGGCTGGTGGTCGACGAGGAGACCGGCGCGCTCAACCCGCGCGTCAGCGACGCCCCCGGCGCCGACGCCGGCACCCTCTGGCGCACGCTGCACAAGACGATCAAAAAAGTCGGCCACGACACCGAAGTGCTGCACTTCAACACCGCGATCAGCCAGATGATGATCTTCGTCAACGAGGCGACCACGGCCGCGCAGCTGCCGCGCGAAATCCTGACGCGCTTCGTCCGCCTGCTCGCGCCCTACGCCCCGCACCTCGCCGAAGAGCTCTGGCAGCGCCTCGGCTGCGACGGCCTGGCCTGCGTGGCCGACTGGCCCGAGCACGACGAGGCGCTGTGCGTCGAAGACACGATCACGGTCGTCGTCCAGGTCAACGGCAAGCTGCGCGACCGCATGACGGTGGCGCGCGACACCGACCGGGCTGAGCTCGAGCAGCTGGCGCTCGCCACCGAGGGCGCGCAGCGCTTCCTCGACGGCGCCACGCCGCGCAAGGTCATCGTCGTCCCCAATCGCCTCGTCAACGTGGTGGTCTGAGCCGATGGAGGCCGCGGGCGTTGCGCAGCTCGCCGAGGCGATCGCGCAGGTCGGCGACGGTCTGCTCACCGTTGTCACCGGCGCCGGCATCAGCCTGGCGAGCGGCATCCCCACCTTCCGCGGCAGCGATCCCGGCGCGGTGTGGGCGCACGACGTCACCACGATGGGCACCTTCGCCTTCTTTCGCAGCGACCCGGTCGAGAGCTGGCGCTGGTACCTGCACCGCTTCGACGCCGTGCTCGACAAGCAGCCCAACCCGAGCCATCACGCCCTGGTGCGGCTCGAGCGCTGGCGCGCGCAGGCGCAGCAGCCATTCCTGCTGGTGACCCAGAACATCGACGATCTGCACGCCAAGGCCGGCTCCGAAGCGCTCGTCCAGGTGCACGGCAGCGCCGCGCGCGTGCGCTGCGTGCGCGAAGGCTGCGCCAGCGCCGAGCCCGCAGGCTCGCTGGCGCGCACCGACGTCGCCGACGCCATCACCGCCTTCCGCGCGCAGCCGACGCGGGCCAGCGTGCCGCGCTGCCCGCAGTGCGGCGATCTGCTGCGCCAGCACGTGCTGTGGTTCGACGAGTACTACCAGAGCCACACCGACTACCAATGGTCACGCGTCCAGGACGCCGCCCTGCGCAGCGCGCTGGTCGTCTTCGTCGGCACGTCGTTTTCGGTCGGCGTGACCGACATGTTCCTGCGCGCGGCCCTAACGGTCGGCGTGCCGGTCTACGCGATCGATCCCGGGGCCCACCAGCCACCGCATCCCGACATCCGTCTGCTGAGCGCGCCGGCCGAGGACCTGCTGCCGGCGGTGTGCGACCGGCTCGGCTGCCCCAACCTCGACGCTTAGCACCCCATCGCTGACCTCCAGCTTCCAGCCCTCACGCACGCCAGCGTGCATGCACAAAGCCCTGGACGGCGGCATCGCCGTCCAGGGCTTTGTCGTTCTCCATGACCCGGCGCGCGCAGGTCGGGCGCCGGGCAGCGCCTAGGACATCGAGGATTCCCAGCTGCGGATGTGCGCTTTGGAGAGAAAGCGCGTGAGGTTGCTGCGACGGCGCGACGTGTCGCTTTCTTCCATCTTGCGCAGCGCTTTTCGCAGGAGGCGCAGGTTGTCGATTTCATCGTCCCGCGCGTCGATCAAACGACTCTCGACGTAGGCGAGCAGGTGACCAATTTCAAACGGCGGTACGCCGTTGTATCGCGGATGCGCGGCAATTTGTGCGCGGAGCAGATCGTCGAAGAGCTGCGCCATCGCCGGCCGCTGTTCGCGGGAGAGATCGCCGATCAAACGGCTGAGGATCGACACATAGCCGATGGCTTCTTCCCAGGCCAGCGCCTGTGCGCGCAGGCCGCGGATCAGGCCATCGGGATCGTCGTTTTCGAGAATCGCGGACAGTACGTTGCGCAATTCGCCTCGTACGACCCACTCGTGGAAAATCGGATCGAATGTCGGTTCGGCAAGCTTCATTCGCGTGACGTTATCGGCGAAGGCCACCGACCGTTCATTCAGCGATTTTGACTCTCTGTGTGTGAGATCGCTCGCTGCAACACCAAACGCCGACGCACGGGTCGGTTTCCTGCGGCGGACGCGTTGAGCGCGAGCCATCCGGCCCTGCCAACGATCGGGTTGCGCACGATGCTGTCGTCGGCGTGATCAGCCGTTGGGATCGACGTGGATGTCGCGGAAGTCGAGCCCGCCGACCTGGACCGGCTCACCGTTGGGATCGACGTGGATGTCGCGGGCACCGACCGCGCCGCGGACCCGCGTCGCATCCCCGTTCGGATCGACGTGGATGTCGCGGCGGTCGAGCTCGCCGTTGTTCGCTGACGGCTCACCGTTGGGATCGACGTGAATATCGCGCGCACCGAAGATGCCGTCGACGACCCAGGCATGCGCCCACGCAACCGCTGAATGGAAGAATTGGACCATCGTGCGCTCCGACGTACCGCGATCGGCGTCAGACGGCGCAGCGGCGGCCGGAACGGCCGAGAGACAGCAGACAAGGATCAGGGCCAGAGGCCATGCAATTCGCTTGGACATGGTTGGATGTCCTCCCCAGACGTGGGTCATCCATCAGCGACATTGCTTTCGGTGCCCACGGTGATTCAGTTCGTTACTTCGCCACGCCAGCGTCAGGTTTATGACAGGACTGGATTCAGTCTTTTGGACATGCATCCAGATAGAGCGCTTTTCGACGGCGCATCGACTTGATCCATCGATGCGTACGCAGTCCAACGCGTCAGCGCATTGAGAGAAGCAATAAAAAGAAAGATTTCTCTTCTAAATAGATGAAAAACGCTGATTGGGATCAAGCTCAGTTCGAGCCAACCACAGCGGTTTTGAAGACGATGTTGGCCTCTGGTTTGACGAATCGATCGGCGTGCGGAACGCCCGCACAGCGCTTCCTTCAGACATGGCCATATCAGCATGTTTGCCTTGAATGTCATTGCGCATTACCCCGCAGCGCGCCCCATGGGTCATCGCAATAGGGCCCACATGGGGCCATGCGACGAGGGCTGCCGTGCACAAAAGCAGAGCGCCCACCTGTATGGATCGGATGGTGAGCGTGGATCGCCGCCATCGATGTTTTGCGTTCAGATCTTTCCAAGAATTACGTTTTAACACTTAATTCTATCGAACTGTACCGGGCACCAGACGGTGCGCGATCGTCTCGATCGACCGATCGCTGCCCGTCACGGACCACATCCAGGGAACTTTTTCTCGTCATACGCCGGACGCGCGCTCGCATCCGACTGGGGTACACGGTGTAAAGCACACAAAATAAATGTGTACGTGACCAAACCGGGGCCTGGCACCATTTTTGCGACACTGTCTCATATGCGGGACGAGCCGCTCCGAGTGACGCTCATTCCGCGCTTTGTACCGCTATGATTTCGACGCACGCAACGCGCCACCTCGCTCACCAAGGCGCTTCAGGAGATTGAACAGATGTCCGTATTTGACGTGGTTTCCAACGATCGACAGTCCATCGGCGGCAGCGGCGATGGTTCCTTCAGCGTGTCCGACGTGCTCAGTCCGTCATCGAGCTCGCCGGGTAGCACCAGCACCAGCACCAGCAGCTCGACCTTCAACATCAACGACGTGTTCGCCAACAAGGTCGACGTCACCGCGTGGCGCAACGACCCGATCTTCGCCGGCAACGACTACAGCAGCGGTGGCAGCGGCGGCGACGACGGCGCGGTCCGCTACCGCCCGCGGATGTGGAAAGCCGAGACCGACAATGAATTCACGGGTCTGAAGGATCAGATCGCAGGTCTGCAGGAAGGCGCCCAGCCGCAGACGGTCGGCACCGACCGCCACGTCGCGCTCGGCCGCGAGATGAGCGAAATGGTCGACACGCTGCGCGATATCAAGGATTCGCCGTTCGCCACCGCCGACCAGCGCGGTGAGGCCGAGGTGCTGCTCGATGCCCTGGTCAAGGTCGGCCATCCGACCCAGAACCGCGAGCTCTTCGACTTCATCGAGGGCCGCACCGAGTCGCTCTCGAGCGCCACCGAGCCGTCGACCGGCAACATCGACAGCCTGTTCAGCGCCGTGCCCGACGTGGTCGACAGCTCCGAATACCGCTCGCTGTCGTGGTTCAACCGCGAGAGCAAGACGCGCGAGAACCTCAGCGACCTCGCAGACGACACCGAGCTGCCCGCCAACATCCGCAGCGCGGCCAAGAAGCTGCTCGACAAGCTGACCGAGATCGGCACCGCGTCGGCCAGCGCCGGACGCTTCGAGCTGATCGAGGCGATGAGCAAAGAGCTCGGCCAAATGGCGACCGACATTCGCAAGGCCACAGAAGGCTGAGTCCTCCGCAATCCCTGCTCCCTGCGTGATCGTCGATCACGCAGGCATTCGACGGCGATGGCCCTCCCCGGCCATCGCCGTTCTGCGTTTCACATCAGGACAGCCCACGTACCATCCCTCAGACGCTGCTTCGCTCTTCTTCCCGAAATAGAGAATTTTCGATTCAAATCTTCTCGACAAAGAGATTCCAGCGGCCCTCGTCAGCCTTCGACTTCAGTCAATCCAGACTGACAAGCCACTTGCACCAACACTTACGAGACAATCTCAATATAGGAACAATAATTGCTTCACCAAGAAGACAACATCATTGTCGGCTGCGGCACACGCTCTCAGGCTGAATACCGCCCGACCACCACGCTTTGACGACAACGCGCCAGCGACACCGCATCGGCGCGATCAGGAGCCAAGACCATGTCTGTCTTCGATGTGATTGCCTCTACGACACAGCCCACCGACTTCACCGATACATCAATGTTCAGCGTTGACCGGGTGTTCAATCCGCCGTCGCCCAGCCAGGCGGAGGACACCACGCCCGGCGATGCCGCGGCGGACGATGCCAGCGCGCCCGACAGTTCAACCGACACCGACCACATGGAGCCCGAGCCGGATACCGGCAACTACTTCAGCGTGGCGCAGGTGTTCAGCAACGCCCCGTGGTTGAGCACACCAATCGGCAGCGACGGTGCGGGCGCGGCAGACGGCGCGGACGCGGCGGACGGCGCGGACGCGGCAGACGGCGCGGATGCGGCAGACGGCGCGGACGCGGCGGATAGCGCGGACGGCGCAGACGCGGCAGACGGCGCAGACGCGGCGGACGGCGCAGACGCGGCGGACGGCGCCGATGACGCCGGCAGCAGCAGCGGCGGTTCGTTCAACACCGGCTTCAGCATCACCGACGTGCTGGCCAACGAAGTCGACGTGACCAGCTGGCGCGACGATCCGCTCTTCGCCAACAACAGCTACGGCGGCGCCGACGGCGGCGGCGAAACCAGCTACCGCCCGCGCATGTGGAAGACCGAGACCGACAACGAGTTCACCGAGCTGCGCGATGAAATCGCAGCGCACGAAGAGACCGCCGCGCCCTACACCGTCGAAAGAGAGGAATACGTCACCGAGGGCCAAGAGATCAGCGAAACCGTCGACACCCTGCGCGATCTGAAGAACTCGCCCTTTGCCACCGCCGAAGAGCGCGGCAAGGCCGAGGTTCTGCTCAACGCGCTGATCGAAGTCGGCCATCCGACGCAGAACATGGATCTCTACATTTTCCTCAAGGAGGAGGCCGACAACCTCGTCGAGGCAACCCAGCCGACGGAGGCGCGCATCGACGCGCTGGTCAATGACGTGCCGGACGTCGAGGACACCTCGCCGTTCCGCGCACTCTCGTGGTTCAACCGCGAAACCCGCACGCGTGACAACCTCAGCGAGATGGCCGAGGACGATACCCTGCCCGAGGAGATCCGAAGCGCAGCACAGGGCCTTCTCGACCAGCTTGCGGACCTGGGTACGGCCTCAGCCAGCGCCGGGCGCTTTGAGCTGATCGAAGCGATGAGCAAGGATCTGTCGGACATGGCGCGGGACGCCCAGGAGGGCGACGGCGGCTAACGGCACAGCTCGACCCTTCTTTCTTCCGGGAAAAATTCCCACAACCTCGGCGCTCATTCGAGCGCCGAACCCATTTCTAGACCAAAAATTTCTCACAAACCATTGATTCTGAATGACTTCGATCTTTCCCTCAGAATCGGCACGAGATTTGCTTTACCTAACATCAAAACATCGCTCGCCCTGCGACGACACCGTGCATCAACCTCAGCGACGATTCTCGCCGCGCGTTGGGCGCGCGCAAACCCCCTTGCTTACAACGTTTTTGGAGATAATCACCATGTCCGTCATCGACCTCATGAGCCGACTCAACCCGCCGTCTACGGACGCCGCCAGCGGCGCAGCGTTCAGCGTCAGCGACGTCTTCAGCGCCTCGTCGAGCAGCGGCGCCGCCAGCAGCGGCCCCACCGGCGATCTCTTCACCATGCACGACGCCCTGGCGCTCGAATTCGACCCGGGCGCCTGGCGCAACGATCCGATCTTCGCCGATCGCGAGACACCGGCCGCCGACACCGAGGACGCCACCGACGGCACCGACCGCTAACGACCTGAACCCGACGCGTCGTCCAGCGGCGGATCTGCGCGGCAGATCCGCCGCTTTCGCGTGGGTTCGACCAGCGCTGCAGAAGCCGGCGATCAGCCGAGCACGCCGAACGCGCGCAGCAAGCCGATCGCGCCGAGCACGATCGACAGGGCGACCGCGACGCCCAGCGCGAGATGCGCCAGCGGTCCGTTGCGCTGCGCCCCGCGCCGCGGATCGCGCATCGCGCGCCAGAGCGCGAACGCCACCAGCGGCAGGATGATGCCGTTGAGCGCCTGCGCCAGGATGATCGCCGGCACCGGCCGCACCCCGGTCATCGCGAAGAGCGCGCCCAGCAGCAGCACGACGAGCCACACGCCGCGAAACATCGTGCCGCGGTCCGACCAGGGCGCATCGCGATCCCGGGAGGCCGCCGCGTCGTCGGGCGCGCGCAGATCGCGCACGGCCAGCGCGGCCGCCCACGGCGCGGTGACGGCCGACGACAGGCCGGCGGCGGTCAGGCCGCACGCGAAGAGCCCGCCCGCCCACGGCCCGACCCGCGTCTCGAGCAGCGCGGCGAGGGCGCCGAAGCTGAACGTCCCCGCGCTGTCGGCCAGCTGCGGATCGCGCAGTCCCGCACCGAGCAGCAGCACGGCAAAGGTCACCAGCCCGCCGAGCGGCACGGCCACGAACAGGCCGACGCGCATCGCGCGCAGCGCACCGGATTCGCCGGCCGCCGAGCCGCCATCCGCGCGCGCCAGGCCCGCGCCGAGAAAGAGGTTGTAGGGCACGACCGTGGTGCCGACCAGCGCCAGCGCGAGCAGACCGCCACCGTCGGGCAGGCCGGGCCGCAGCAGCGCGCCCGCGCCGTTCAGCACCCCGGGCGCGAGCAGCAGCGCGGCGAGGACGAAGGTCGCGCCCATCGTCGCCCCCAGCAGCGCCCGTCCGGCGG
>JBCCOR010000158.1:0-8898 GCA_039025295.1 Acidobacteriota bacterium | reverse complement strand
TGCCAGGCGTGATGGTCACCTCGACGCCGGTCTTGGGATTGCGGCCCACGCCTTTCTTGCGGTCGCGCACCTGGAAGACACCAAAGCCGCGCAGCTCGATGCGGCGGCCGTCGTGCAGCGCCATTTTCAGGCTCTCGAAAATGGTGTCGACCGCCTTGGCGGCTTTGACCCGCGGCAGGTTGGCAGCCTCCGCGACCCGGTTGACGATGTCGGCTTTGATCATGATCGTGCTCGGATGTGGATGGCGGCGTAGGGGCTCGGTGATGCGTCGAACGGCGCGCGGGTCGCATGCGGTCCGCAGGGTGCGTGCGACAAAACCATGGCAGACGGAGCACGGGAGGAGGCGTCGGATCGGACGCCTCAACCCTTGGAATGTAAAGGTTTAATCAGTCTAAACGGTCATTCGGCGGCGTGTCAACGCCGCGCGACCGAAAGCATGGGAAACAGAGAATCTACAGATTGCGCATGCGGCGGCGCAGAATGCACAGCTCGAACGCGATCGCGACCTTGGTGCTCAGGCGGCGCAGGGTCTCGCGATCGACGTTGTCGAGCGAGGCGCCGTTGCGGTCGCCGTAGAAGAAGCAGATCGTCCGCTCGCGAATGCGCACGGGCATCAGGAAGCTGTCGCACGGCTCGCCGGCGCCGAGGGTCGCGAACAGCGCCTGATGCAGCGCGTTGTCGGCGTCGAGCAGGCCGAGATGCTCGGTCGGCGCGTCGGGTCCCTCGGCCGCGTGCAGCGTCTGGAAGATCGACGGCGCGTCGAGATCGAACGCCAGATCGTCGAAGCGCGCCATGTCGAAGTTGACGCCGTGGGCCAGCCAGCCGACGACCTGGCCGTCGATCACCTTCAGCAGGCAGCAGCGTACGAAGGTTTGGGCGAGATAGCGCACGAGCGTCTTGCCGATGCCGTGATGGTCGTCCTGATGGGCGAGCAGGCGATCGACGTCCTTCAGCGTCATACGCCGGCGCGGCTTCGGGGTGCGCGGCGGCAGCAGATCGGAGCCGGTTCCCAGTCCCTGCTCTTTCAGGCCCGCGCCCAGCGGCAGGGGCTGCGTGCGGTAGGGACTTTTCTGGGGCGATGTGTCGCTCGCCGCGGCGGCGGGGCGCGCATCGGGCGCGGCGTCGCGACGTTCGTCGTAGCGGCTGCGTCGACGGGCGGTGTGGCTGGCGGCTGAGGTGAAGACGTGCGGGCCGTTTTCACCCGGCTGATTCCACACGTCGAGCGCGCGATGCTCGTGCGGTTCGAGCTCCTTGCGCACGGCGTCGCGCCACAGATAGCGGCTGCGGTTCAGCCGATCGAGCAGCAGGCGATAGCGCTGCGGGCACTCCTCGCCGTAGTACTTCTCGAGCGCCTCGAAGATCCGCACCTCGTTGGCGATGTAGGGCACCACCCGCCGGCTGGCGCTGAACGCGATCTCGTCGAGCAGGGCGAGATTGTTGACGTTGAGCGTCGCGATCAGCAGCTCGCTCGGGGTCGCGTCGAACGGAATGGCGAGGCAGCGCGCCGCCAGAGCCGACGGGATCAGGTCGAGCACGCCGCGCTGGATGAAGCGCATCTGCTCGATCCGGACCGCCGGCACGCTGAGCTGATCGCTGAGAATCTCGAGCAGACGCTCTTCGGAGATCGCTTCCATCTCGAGCAGGCACGTGCCGATGCGTCCGCCGACCAGCCGCTGGCTCTGGATGGCCCGGATCAGCTGTTCACCGGTGACGTTGCCGTGCTCGACGAGTAGCTGGCCGAGGCGGGTGTGGGACGGTGCGTTCGAGTCGGCCATGATGGACGGGAAAGCGATGGAAGGAGGGTGTGAACCGAATGGATTGGGAATGATAGTGCGCTGCTCTCGGGCCTGTAAAGCAGTCGCTCGCAGCGCTCAACGAGGATTGAACGGTGCTTGTTGCGCGGCGGGCCCGCTGCTACGCTGAAAAAACGATGAAAACCGCAGCCCGTGTGCGCTCCCGACCATTCTCATTCCCCCGTCGTTCCCCGTCGATCGCGCACCGGCCCTGCGCGGATGCTGCGCGTCGGCCGTCGGGCTGGATGTGTTCGGCGACGCTGCTGCTCGCGACGCTGCTCGCACCGCTTGCGACCGTCGACATTCTGCGCGCGCAGGAGGCCGCGGCCGACGACCCGGCCGCGCAGCGCGCCGAAGCCGCCTATCAGTTCGCACTCGGCAAGATGCAGGTGGAGGAGGGCGACTACGTCACCGCCCTGCGCACCTACGAAACCGCGCTCGCGCTCGACGACGACGATCCCTACGCGCGGGTCGAGCTGGCGCGCTTCCATCTCTATCTCGCCCAGATCTCGCGCGACACCGATCGCCGCTTCGATCATCTGCGCCAGGCGGCCGATCACGCCGCGCGCGCCCTGCAGCTGGCGCCCGACAACGCTGACGTGCTGCGCGCCCAGGCGCAGATCCATCTGCAGCTGGTCGAGCGCCAGACCAGCTCGCTGGCGACCGCCGAGCAGGCGTTCGGACGCCTGCGCAGCCTTGTGCCGGGCGATCTGCAGGTGCTGCTCTCGCTCGGTCAGATCTACCTGTGGAAGCAGGAATTCAGCCGCGCCCAGGACGTGCTCGACGAGGCCGCCGCCTACCATCCCGGCCATCGCATGATGCAGACGATGCGCCTCGACGCCACCCTCGGTGCGCGCGACTACGACGCCGCCGACGGCGTGCTCGAAGCGATTCTCGAGACCGATCCCGGCGACTTCGACAACCGCCTTCGCCTCGCCGATCTGCGCGCGGGTCGCGGCGATGCGGCCGGCGCGGTGGCGGTGCTGCGGGCGGCGCCGGGCGATCAAGCGTCGCGCGACGCGCTGCGCCAGCGGCTGGCCGATCAGCTGCACGCGCTCGGCGAGAACACCGAGGCGCTGGCATTGCTCGATGCCCTGCCGGCGTCGGTGGCCGACACCGGCAACCTGCGCTGGCTGCGCGCCCGCGTGCTGACCGGCCTGCTCGAGGACGACGATGCGATCGAGATCCTGCGCCCGCTGGTCGTCGGCCGCCCGGACAACGCCGCGGTCGACGCCGGCGCGGTCGATCGCGCGCTGTGGCTGGCGCGACTCTACGAGCGCGTCGGACGGTTCGACGAAGCGCGCGGCGCGCTCGCGCCGCTGGTCGAGCGCGCCGACACGCCGGCGACCCGCGCGCGGCTCGATCTGGCGCTCTCGGGCATCGACGAGCGCGCCGGCGACGCCGACGCGGCCGTTGCGCGGCTGCAGGACGCGATCGCGGCGCAGGCCGACAGCCAGCGGCTGCCGGCGCTGGTGCGCAAGCTCGCCGACATCCTGCAGCGCGACGACCGCGTCGACGAGGCCGCGCGCTGGCTCGACGAGTCGGCGTCGCGGCTGGCGGCGGCGGGCGCGACCGGCGAGGCGCTCAGTCTGCAGGTGCGGCGGCTCGATCTGCTGGCGCGCAGCGCGCGCTGGGACGCGCTCGAGGCCGGGCTGGACAGCCTGCCTTCGGACGCCGGTCCCGAGCTGGCGACCGTCGAGCGCCTGCTGCGCGCGCGCGTTCACGCCAAGCGCGACGGCACCATCGGCATGGCGACCGCGAGCGCGCTGCTGCGACCGACCGCCGAGGATCGCGCCGCCGACCGGGTCGAGGCGCTGGTCGCGGCGCGCGTGCAGCTGCTCTACGAGCGCGGCGACAGCGACGAAGCCGCCGCTGTGCTCGCGCCCTATCTGGCCGAGGACGCCAGCGAGGCGGCGCGCTACTTCGCCATTCAGCTGATGCAGCAGGGCGAACGCTACGTCGAGGTGATTCCGCACGTCGAGCGCCTGGCGGCCGATCTGGCGCCGGCCGTGCAGCCGGTGGACGTCGAGGCCGCCGCCGCCGCCGACGACGAGGTACCGGCCGCCGCCGATGACGCGCCGGACGCACTGGCCGCCGGCGTCGAACGCCCGTCGTACGACGACGTCCGCTTCCTGCTCGCGGCCGCCTACGAGCGCGCGGGCCGCTTCGACGACGCTGTGCGCACCTTCCGCGCGCTGCTCGACGACCGGCCGCGCTATCACGCGGCGGCCAACTACCTGGGCTACATGTGGGCCGACGCCAACGTCGAGCTCGATGCCGCGCTGGCCTTGCTGCGCCGCGCCGTGATGCTCAATCCCGACAGCGGCGCCTACCTCGACTCGCTCGGCTGGGTCCACTACCGGCGCGGCGACTACGTCGAGGCGCGTCGCTATCTCGAGTGGGCCGCGGCGCTGGTGCCCGGCGATCCGACCGTGCAGGAGCATCTCGGCGATCTCTACGTCGCCATCGGCCAGGCCCGCCTGGCCGCCGAGCGCTATCGCCTGGCACTCGATCGCGAACCGGACGATGCCGACGCGCTGCGGCGCAAGCTCGACGCGCTGGGTTCGGCATCGACCGCGTCGCACGCGAACGCGCTGCCGGGCCAGGGACTGTGATCGGTCGGTGGCTGGCGCAGGCGCAGCTGCATCGTCTGACGCTGCTCGCCGCGGCGCTGTGCGCGCTGCTCACGAGCGCCTGCGCGTCGGGTGGCGGAAGTCTGGCTTCGCGCATTGGCCTCGGCGACGACTCCGCGACCGTCGACACGCCGTGGACGGTGCCGACCGACGCGCTGGCGAGCCAGCGCCTGTACCGGGTCAACTACGCGGGTCCCGAAGGGCAGCTGCGCTTCAAGCTCACCCTCTATCTGATGCAGGCCGACCGCTACCGGATGACCGCAGCCGACATGCTCGGCCGTCGGCTCTGGACACTCGGCGTCGATGGCGCCGACGCGCTGTGGGTCGATCATCGCGCCGGCTGGGCGTGTCGCGCCGACGGTACCCGCAGCCTCGAGCTGCTGCCGCTGACCCGGCTGCCGCTCGACGCCCTGCCCAAGCTCCTGCTCGGTCGCGTGCCGGCGGTACCCGCAACCGAGCTGGCGCGCAACGCGCAGAACGTGTCGTATCGCGATGCGCGCGATCAGCGCTGGAGCGCCGGCTTGAGCGCCGACGGCGCGCTGCGCTGGTGGACCCTGTCGGCGCTCGACGAACCGGTCGCATGGTGGCGGCTGATCGACGAAGGGCGCCGACCCGTGCACGTCTTTTCCGACCGGCGCGGTCAGCAGCAGGTTCGCTGGCGCGAGGTCATCCGCGAAGCGATCGTGCGTGTCCCCGACGGCGGACCGGTTCCCGGCCCCAGTCCGCCGCCGCCCTGCACCGCTGCTTCGCGTTGACAGCGTCGGCGCCGCCCTCTAAAGTTGCCCAAATTTCGTTAGATTCGATTTTTCGGAGGTCCCATGGAGATCACCCAGGTCAAGGTTTTCCCCGTCGAGGAAGACAAGCTCAAAGCGTTTGTTTCGGTGGTCTTCGATGATTGCTTCATGGTCAACGACATCAAGATCATTCAGGGCAAGGACGGCCTGTTTCTCAGCATGCCGAGTCGGCGACGTAAGAACGGAACGTACAAAGACATCGCCCATCCGCTCAACGTCGAAGCACGCCAGCAAATCGAGTCGCGCGTGCTCTCGGCCTACCACGAGCTGATGGCGTCGCCCGCAGCGCAGCCGCTGCGCGGTGACGCCGAGCAGCGAAACGACGTGCGCCGCGATGCCCAAGCCGTCGCGACATCGGCGCCGCCTCAGGCGGCCGTCGGCGACAAGAACAAGACGTTGGAAGAGGTCCAGGAATTGCACTTGCGCGACTCGTTCTGGACCGTTTCCTAAAGCGATCGATTCGTTCACCGGACGTCGCCGCATCGCGCGGCCGCACCGATCTTCGAGGATGGCCCTTCCCATCATGTACGGCGAGCTGAAGCTGGTCGGTGGTCGCGCTCACCGGCCGCTGTCGCAAGAGATCTGCAACTACTTGGAGATTCCGCTCAGCCAGGTCCGCACCTACAACTTCTCCGACGGCGAAATCTTTTGCCAGATCGAGGAGAACGTGCGCGGCGCCGACGTCTTCGTCGTCCAGCCGACCTGTCGACCGGTGAACGAGAATCTGGTCGAGCTGCTGATCATGCTCGACGCGATCAAGCGCTCGTCGGCGGCGCGGGTGACCGCGGTGCTGCCGTATTACGGCTACGCCCGACAGGACAAAAAGGACGCCCCGCGGGTGCCGATCACCGCCAAGCTGGTCGCCGATCTGGTGTCGAACGCCGGCGCCGATCGCATTCTGACGATGGATCTGCACGCCGCGCAGATCCAGGGCTTCTTCAACGTGCCCGTCGATCATCTCTTCGCCGCGCCCGTGCTGCTCGACGCGATCCGCGATCTCGACATCGCCGATCTGATGATCGTGTCGCCCGACGCGGGCGGCGTCGAGCGCGCTCGCGCGATCGCCAAGCGGCTCGGCGCCGATCTGGCGATCGTCGACAAACGCCGCATCAGCCCCAACCAGGCGACGGTGATGCACGTCATCGGCAACGTCGCCGGGCGCGACGTGCTGATCATCGACGACATCATCGATACGGCGGGCACGCTGACCCACACGGTGGAGGCGCTGAAAGAAAAAGGTGCCGACCGGGTGTTCGCGGCCTGCATTCACGCTATACTCTCCGGCCCAGCGCTGCAGCGAATCGAAGAGTCCTCGCTGGAGCAGGTGCTGGTCACCAACACGACGCCGCTGCGCGACAAGCTTGACGCCTGCCACAAGCTGCGACCATTCTCCGTGGCACCGCTGCTCGGCGAGGCAATACGCCGCATTCACGAGAACAGCTCGGTCAGCTCGCTGTTCGTCTGATCTTCCGGCCGCCGCGGACGGCGGGCACGCCCGCCCGCGTGGCCCGCACGCCCACACCCGCTGCCAACCCGTCCGCGGTCCGTCCAACCGCCGCGCCCGACCCCCGTGCAAGGAATTCGTCATGAGTGATTTCGTCCTCGAAGTGGAAGAACGCCACGAGACTGGCAAGAACGTCAACCGTCGGCTGCGCGCCGCGGGCAAGGTACCCGCGGTGGTCTACGGCGGCGACCGCGCGCCGACGCCGATCCAGGTGGAGCGTCGCGACGTCGAGCGCCTGATGCGCAGCGCAGAGAACGAGAACATCGTCTTCCTGCTCAAGCTCGCGGGCACCGAGCGCACCCGTCACACGATGGTGCGCGCGCTCGACTACGACCCGGTCACCCGCGCCATGCTGCACATCGACTTCCAGCGCGTCGACCTCAGCCAGCCGGTGCGCGTCACGGTGCCGCTCGAGACGGTCGGCGTCGCGCCCGGCGTCAAGGTCGACGGCGGCCTGGTCGACTTCGTCACCCGCGAGATCGAGGTCGAGTGCCTGCCGAACCAGATCCCCGGCCACGTCAGCGTCGACATCTCGTCGCTCGAGCTCGGCCAGCACGTCGAGGCCAGCGCGCTGACGCTGCCCGAGGGCGTGGCCCTTCTGACCGACGCCGAGCGCGTCATCCTCTCGATCACCGGCAGCGCCATGGAGATCGAGGAGGAAGAAGGCGACGGTGAGGACGTCGAGCCCGAGGTGATCGCCCGCGGCAAGGCGGAGGAGGACTGAGTTTGACCGAGCCGTCCCGGGACGCCGCGCCGATCGACCGGATGGTGGTCGGCCTGGGCAACCCGGGTCCTCGGTATGCGCCGACGCGTCACAACGTCGGTTTTCGCGTCGTCGATCATCTGGCGGCGCGTTTGAGCGTTCGCCTGATGCCGTCGTCGTGTGGCTCGCTGGCGGCGCGTCACGGCGGTCTGCTGCTGGTGCAGCCGCAGACCTACATGAACCGCAGCGGCTATGCCGTCCGCTGCTGGACCGAGCGGCTAACGCTCGCGCCCGCGCAGGTGCTGATCGTCTACGACGATATCCATCTGCCGCTCGGTCGGCTGCGCCTGCGGCGCGGTGGCAGCGCGGCCGGGCAGAAAGGCATCGCGTCGGTGCTCGAGAATCTCGGCACCGACGGCGTCCCGCGACTGCGCCTCGGCGTGGCGGACGACGACGGCCCGCCCGCCGGTGAATCGCTGGTCGACTTCGTTCTCGCGACCTTTCCCGACGCGCGCCAAGACGACGTCGACGCGCAGATCGCGCGCGCATCCGACGCCTCCCTGAGCTGGGCGCAGGACGGCATCGACGCGGCGATGCAGCAGCACAACGGCTAGCCCGCATTCTTTCTACGAACCACGAACCACCCGTTCGACACGGGTTTCGACATCGGTGCAACCACGCGCATTGTTTGAGGAGATCATTCGGTGAACAGCACGATTTTGTATGCCTCGCTCGCCTCGGGCGTCCTGGCTTTGCTCTTTGCATTCGTCCGCAGCATGTGGATCAACAAGCAGGACGCCGGCGAAGGCGAAATGATCGTCATCGCGGGCCACATCCGCGACGGCGCGATGGCCTTCCTGCGCCGTGAGTACACCGTGCTGGCGGTTTTCGTCGTCGTTGTGGCGGCGCTGCTGGCGTTTCTCAACGCCGGCCGTGAAGAAAGCTCCTGGCTGATCGGCGTGTCGGTGCTGACCGGCGCGATCTGCTCGGGCCTGGCGGGCTTCTTCGGCATGCGCGTCGCCACCGCGGCCAACGTGCGCACCGCCGCCGCAGCGCGCACCAGCCTCAACGGCGCGCTCGGCGTGGCGTTCTCGGGCGGCGCGGTCATGGGCTTCTCGGTCGTCGGCCTCGGCGTCGTTGGCCTGTCGCTGCTTTTCGTGATCTACACCACCCTGTTCGGCACCGGCGACATCGCCTCGGTGCAGCGTGCGATCACGGTGCTGACCGGCTTCTCGTTCGGCGCCAGCTCGATCGCCCTCTTCGCGCGCGTCGGCGTCGGCATCTACACCAAGGCCGCCGACGGCGGCGCCGATCTGGTCGGCAAGGTCGAGGCCGGCATTCCCGAGGACGATCCGCGCAACCCTGCGGTCATCGCCGACAACGTCGGCGACAACGTCGGCGACGTCGCCGGCATGGGTGCCGATCTCTTCGAGTCGTACGTCGGTGCGATCATCGGCGCGCTGGTGCTCGG
>JBCCOR010000157.1:0-8924 GCA_039025295.1 Acidobacteriota bacterium | reverse complement strand
GGTCGGCCTGCTCGGCGTCGCGCGCGGCGGCCGAGGCCTGCTGCTTCGCGAAGTCCAGGCGCGCGACCGCGGCCTCGCTCTTGGCGCGCGACTCGCGCCGCGGCAGCGCGCCGCGCGCCGAGGCCGCCTATCCGGCGACGGTGCGCGGCCTGGCGCGCGGCTGGTGCAAGGCGGGCGACGGACCGGGCTTCGTGCCGACCTACCTCGGCGCCTACCCCGCCGACGACGACGACGCGTGGTGCAACGGCGTCTTCTTCGCGGTCGGCCCGGGCGCGCTCGAGGCGCTGATCCGGCGCGAGTCGGGCTACGTCGTGCACGCGATCGATCCGGCGCAGGTCACCATGCGCGACGGCGTCGACGCCCCGCCCGGCGACGATCTGCGCGTCTTCGTGCCGCGCGTGCGCCGTCCGCCGGCGATCGACCGCCCGATCGTGCAGTCGTACGTCGACGTCTGCCTGGCCGGCTGCCTCGAGGTCGAGCGCACCTACCGCGCCGCGTCCGGCTTCGCCGCCGACTTCTTCCACAGCACCCGCGGCTGGTCGCAGGCGCACTGGATCAACGACCGGCTGATGCCGCGCAAGCCGACCGCGCACGTGCCCGAGGCGCGCCGCTTCGACGGCTGGATCCGCGACCATCTCGGCGCCGACGTGCTCGCGGCGATCCGGCTTCCCTGAGCGCAGTACTGGCGCCACACCAGCGGCTAATCGCGCAGCGCGTCCTTCAGCGACGCCTCGAGCCCTTTGCGGGTTTCGTAGAGTTCGGCCCGGTTCGGCAGCGCGGCACCGGCCTCGGCGTCGGGTTCGAGCGCACCGTAGAGCGGATCGCTGCGCAGGTCGTCGAACGCGGCGCGCACGGCCGGCAGCAGATAGCGCGGCACCGCCGGCGCGCCGACCGCAGTAGCGTCCCGCGACAGCAGCAGATACGCCAGCGATGCCGGGCTGTTGATGTAGGCGACGAACGCCTCGGCGGCGGCCGCGCACGCCGGATCGTCGGCGCAGGCCGTGGCGCGCACGAAGGCGTCGGTGAACAGCAGCTGGGTGGCGTCGTCGCCGAGCGGCAGCGGGCTGACCCGCAGCCCATCGGTCGGCTTCCCCGCGTCGCGCAATGCGTGCACGGTCAGGTGCAGCCGCTCGCTGTAGCCCCAGTAGCCGGCCGATGCGCCGGCGACGAAGCGCAGCACGGGCTCGTTCCACGCCTCGCTGAAGGTGCCGTCGAGACACGGATTGTCGCGGCCGATCGCGCACAGATCGCTGAAGATCTCGAGCGCGTCGGCGGTCGCCGCGTCGGGGGTCGGCGACACCGCCTGCGCGACGTCCGCCGGCGGCAGGCCGTTGTCGACGCGGGCGTCGAGATACAGCGTGGGCAGATCCCAACTGCTGTCGAGATTGCCGTGGATCGGCTTGCCGGTCTGCCGCACGGCGCGCGCCAGGACGTCGAGATCGTCCGCGGCGTGGATCGCCGGCACGTCGGTGACGAGGAAGAAGCCGCAGAGCAGATGCGGCACGCCCCACCAGGTGACCGAGCCGTTCGCATCGCGCACCGTGGCGCCGTCGACGGCGGCCGGGAAGTACGCGGACGCGTCGCGCGCCGGCCACGGCGCGATCACGTCGGCGGCGATCAGGTCGCCGAGGATCACCGTGTCGACCTCGACCAGGTCGTAGCGCCCCGAGGCCAGCCAGCCGGCGAGCTTGGGCGGGTTGTAGTAGCTGTCGTCGTCCTTCTCCAGCCGGAGCTCGAGATCGATCTCGGGATGCCGCGACTCGAAATCGCGCTCGATGTGCTGGCGCAGCGCGGCGAATTTGTCGTTCGCGGCGTCGGGGATCCAGGGAAAGAGTGCGACGCCGAGCGTCGTTCGCGCCCGGTCGGCTGGCGCGGCGGCGTCTGACACGGTCGATCCAGCGTCGGCCGGCGCGGCGGCGCCCGGCGCGGCGGCGCCCGGCGCGGCGTCGACAGCATGCGGCGCGACGCCCGAGCAGGCGAGCGTCGCGGCGAGGAGCGGAAGTACGAGAAGCGGAATCAGCGATCGCATGCGGGTCGACCCTCCGGATGGTTGCCCGCCGTCGCGGGCTGTCCGGGGAGAGTCTAATCGAGATCGCTGTTGGACGGCTTATTCGCTTCCGTCCCAGATCTCGGTCTGCGGATAGAACGCGTACCAGCCGAACCAGAACGCGACGTGGCCCGGCACGCGCGCGAGGTTGGCGCCGTCGGGGCCGACGAGCGCGGCCTCAGTGATCTGCCAATTCGCGCCACCGCCGTCGGCAAGGCCGTCGCCGTCTCTGGTGAAGGTGCGCCCGTCGCGGCGGTAGACCCGCACGGCGTCGGCGGCCTCGTCGGTGATCAGCACCAGATCGATCTCGCCGACCCGGTCGTGCACGAGATCGGCGCCGTAGAGCGCCTCGAGCGACCACGCCTTGGCCCGGCCTTCGACGGTGAGCGCGTAGATCTCGGTCTTGTCGGGCATCGCCTCCGAGCGCTTCCACACCGGGAAACGCACGCCGGCGCGCGCGCGATCGGCCGCGCCGGGTCGGTAGTCGAAGAGGTTCGGCCGCTGCGGATCGGGCTTGGCCGCCAGCACCAGCGTGTCGGGATGGGCCTCGCTCCACGCCTTCCACGTGGTGCGCGTCATCGGCAGGATATCGAGCGACTTGCGCGCCACCGCCGCGCGACCGACCACCGCTTCGCCGGTGATGTTGTGCCACAGGCTCAGGCTCTGGCGATCGATCATCAGCTTGTTGCTGCGGTAGAGCAGGCCCGAGGTGCCGAAGGTGCGCGTGCCGCCGCCCGGCGCGCGGCCGTCGTAGAGAATCGCCGAGCCGCAGAGCGTGCAGTAGCTCAGCGTCACCGGCACGCCGCCGACGACGTCGTTGAGCATCTCGTGCCAGCTCAGATGACGCACGGGATAGGCGCGCGCCTCGCCGCCCAGGACGACGCCGAACACGTCTTCCTTGCCGCGCAGATAGCGCGCCTCGTCGGCCGCGATCATCGTCGGGTTGTCGAGCGCCGGAATGCCCTCGAGGCCGACGCCGCCGCTCACCACTTCCTCGAGGCGGACGTGGGTCGGCGCGCCATCGTAGAAGACGATCGCGAAGCGTCGATCGATGCGCATGAGCAGCAGCCGCTTCCAGGCGAAATAGCCCTCGGTGGGTGCGATGTCCTCGCGCGCGCCGGTCCAGGCGATCCAGTCCCAGTAGGAGCGATCCACCGCCTTGCCGCCGTTCGGCTCATCGGCGGTCAGCGCCTCCAGCGCGCGGAACGCCTCGGTGCGGCTGGTGCGCGGTATGAAAAAGAGCGCGTCGACGATGCCCGGTACCAGGCCGAGATCGCCGGTTTCGGCGATGCGATCGACCGCCTTCTTGCGCACTTTGCGCTTGTCGCTCATCAGATCGAGGACGGGCGCGAAGGCGGTCGGCACGGTGAGCGGATCGTTCGCCGAGGCCGGCGCCGACGCCAGCAGGCCGACGATCAGCGCGAGCAGGAGCAGGAGCGCTGCGGCCGGCGCCGGCAGAACGGCAGGCGGGCGGCGCGCAGCGACGCGGACGGGGAAAGCAGATGTTCGATGCATGATGTTTAGGTCTCCATTCAACTCTTGGCACGTCGGCGCGACGCGGTTACGCGCACGGTTCACGAACCGCCCGTCGTGCTGCTCCAGGCGACGGTGCTGGCGCTCTCGAAACCGTCGTCGAAGATGTCCTCGGCCGCCGCCTCGTCGACGAACACGGTCTCGACCGCGTCGGCGCCGCCCTGGCGGGTGAAGACCAGATAGCGGAAGACCTGCGACGCCGGCGGCGTCACGTTGCTGGCACCGTTCGCCGACGCCGGGCTCGCCACGCCGCGGTCAACGCTCGCGCCCAGGAACGCGCCCGGGCCCGCGCTCCAGCCCAGCGACGACGACTGGCCGCTCATGATCGAGGCCGGCGTCGCGCGCAGCGCCGGCGCGGGGATGGCACCGTCGGTGGTCGTGTCGGTGTACGACTCGGTGCCGATCGCGGCCGTCACCTGCAGGGTCTGAACGCCGTCGCCGAGGCTGACGAAGCCCGCCGTCGCGCCCTGGCTCTGGCCGTTGAGCTGGGCGCTCGAGCCCGCCCAGGCGAAGGTCGCGAACGCGTCGGTCGGCGGCGCCGGCTCGCCCGGCGGCACGGTGAAAAGAATCTCCGACGGCGCCACCACCAGGCCGCCGAGCGGCGGCTCGGCGCCGAAGTTGCCGTTGCCGCTGCCCTTGTCGACGCCGCCGCGGCTGGCGAAGGTGTTGATGCCCGCCGGCGTCAGCGCGCCGCCGAAGTTGCGGTAGACGCTGCCGCCGGCGGCGGAGGTGAAGAAGGTGTTGTTGCTGTACCGCACGTTGTTGAACGGCCCGGCCGCGAAGTCGAAGTCGCGGATGGTCAGGTCGGGATGATCGCCGAAGTCGCTGTTGGTGACCGTGCCGAAGACGTTGGTGGGCGTGCCGAAGACGGTCTCGGCCGCGGCCCAGATCGCCGCACCTTCGCCGCCGCCGGCTTCGTTGTTGGCGAAGATGCAGCCGTCGACCATCACCTCGGAGCTCGAGAAGAGCAGCGCGCCGCCGCGGCTGCCGCCGTCGTTCTCGATGAAGGTGCTGTCCTCGATGCGCGCGAGGGTCTCGTTGGTCGTCCGCATGCCACCGCCGTTGCCGTCGCTGCCGAGGGCGTCGCTGCGCGCGACCAAGTTGCGGCGGAAGTTCAGATCGACGTGGCTGAGCTGCAGACCGCCGCCCGCGCCGGTGCCGATCACGCCCGCCTCCTGCTGCACGTCGCAGTCGAAGAAGACGCTGTCCTCGATCGTGACCGGAGCCCGGTTGACCGCCGGTCCGCCCATCATCGACACGCCGTTGCGGCCGTAGGTGCGGTTGGTGTCACCCTGGGCGAAGATGCAGCCGCCGCGGTTGCCGGTCGTGCCGATCGCGCCGAAGCGGCCCTGGAAGAACGAATCGCGCACGGTCAGCTGCGCCGAACGCCGGTTGATCGTGCCGTTGCCGGTGCTGGCGTCGTTGGCGTCGTTGCTGTTCGACTGGATCGCGCCGCCGAAGCCGGCCGGAATGCCCGTGCCGGTCGCCCGGTTGCCGCGGAACAGCGACTGGCGAATGTCGACGATCGAGCGGTAGAGGGTCACGCCGCCGCCGATCGGCGAGCGGTTGCGCAGAAAGCGGCTCTGGACGATCGTCGCCGTCGCCTGATCCTCGGTGTGGATCGCGCCGCCCTCGCCGGTGAAGCTGCAGTTCACGCCCGGGTTGGCCTCGACCGCGTTGTCCTCGAAGAGCGAATTCGTCACCGTCAGGTTGGCGCGCGGCGTCGCGATCGGATTCTGCCAGGAGCCGAGCACGTAGACGCCGCCGCCGACGCAGCCGGCGATGTTGCCAACGAAGCGGCTCTCGGCGATCCACGCGTCGCCGTTGCCGATGTGGATGCCGCCGCCCGCCGACGACGGTCGATGGCCGGGCACGTTGGTGCGGTTGCCGTCGAAGACCGAGCGCAGCACGAAGAGCTGCGTGTCCTCGCCCATCTTCACGCCGGCGCCCTCGTTGCGCGCCAGATTGTCCTCGAAGGTCGTGTCGATCAGGTGCACCACCGCGCTGTCGAACGCGAGCAGGCCGCCGCCGCCGGTGGTCGGCGCCTGCGAGTTGTTGTTGCGGAAGATCACGTCGACGAAGGTCGCCTCGGTGCGCGTCATGGTGATCGCGCCGCCGATGCCGTCGCTGCTGCTGCGGCCGTTGGCGAAGATCAGGTTCTCGAAGACGACGGTGTAGCGCGGATCGGGGGCCGTGCGCTGCAGCCGCAGGATCGGCTGCGCGTTGGCGCCCGAGAGCGTGACCTGCGCGCCGACGGCGCCGCGGATGGTCAGGCGCTTGTTGATGTTGTTGAGCACGAAGCCGCCGCTCGGCGCGAGGTAGGTGCCGGCGGCGAACTCGACGATGCCGCCGTCGGGTGCGAGACCGACCGCCGCGGTCAGGGTTGCGGCATCGCCCGGCACCTGGATGACCACCGGCTGGGCCAGCGCCGGGCCGCCCGCGACGACGGCGAGCGCGACGAGCGCAGCCGCGCACAGCCATGTGCGCAGCAGAAAGGAACGGGTCGAAGGGAACGGTCGATCGGCAGAGCAAGGCAGCATGGCAGTCTCCTCGGCGTGAGAGCTCGGAACAGGCGCGGCGCGCAGGCGCGGGCCGACGGCGGAAGGAAATCAGTCGTCGCCGGCCGGCGCGGGATCGTCGGCCAGCCAGTCGCGGGGCGTGAGATAGCGGTCGTGCAGCGCGGCCTCGGGCGAGCCGGGTTCGGCCTGCCAGTCGTAGATCCAGCGCACCAGCGGCGGCAGCGACGCCAGCACCGACTCGACGCGGGTCGCCATCTGCAGACCGAAGCGCGTGCCGCGGTCGTAGACCAGGTTGAATTCGACGTAGCGGCCGCGGCGGTAGAGCTGAAAGCGGCGCTCGCGCTCGCCGTAGTCGTGATCGCGCCGGCGCGCGACGATCGGCCGATAGGCCGGCACGTAGTGATCGCCGATGCTGCGCATGAAGGCGAACGCGGTGGCGAAGTCGGGCTGCTCGAGATCGTCGAAGAACACGCCGCCGATGCCGCGCGGCTCGCGCCGGTGCGGCAGATAGAAATAGTGATCGCACCAGGTCTTCAGCGCCGGATAGACCGCGTCGCCGAACGGCGCACAGGCCGCGCGCGCCGTGCGATGCCAGTGCACGGCGTCGTCGTCGAAGCCGTAGATCGGCGTCAGGTCGAAGCCGCCGCCGAACCACCAGCTGGCGATCGGCGCGTCGGGCGCGAGCGCCTCGCGCACCATGAAGCAGCGCACGTTGGCGTGCGAGGTCGGCACGTACGGATTGCGCGGATGGGTGATCAGCGACACCGACACCGCCTCGAACGCGCCGCCGGTGAGATCGGGCCGCCGCCGCGTCGCCGCCGGCGGCAGGCGCGCGCTGACCGTGTGGCTGAAGTTGACCGCCGCCTTTTCGAACACCGCCCCTTCCTCGAGCACCCGCGGACGCGAGAGGCCGCCGTGCGGACGCTCGAAGACGTCCTCTCGAAAGGACGCCGCGCCGTCCTCTTCGGTGAGCGCCGCGCAGATGCGGTCCTGCAGCGTGAGCAGGTAGCTGCGCACGGCGTCGAGGGTCGGCGTGCCGGGCGCGGCGGCGGGGTCGGCGAGCGCGCGCAGCGGCGGCATGGCCGGCGGTGCCTGGTCCGCAGGCACCAGCAAAGAAGCATGATCGGCTGCTGGGTTATTCATTGCTCAAATTCTATAAGTTAACGTTCATGATCCACCATACGAAACCGGCAACCTCGCAGGCCGCCGGCCGTACCTTGAAGAGCGATGCGATCCTGCGACGCCGTCGCCAGCGCTGGCATCGGATTCGCAAGTTGATCGTCGCACATCCGCATTGCGCGGACGATGGCGCGCCCGCTGGGCGGCGCCCGACGCGGCATCCTCGCCCGTCCGACCCGATTTCGATCTCTGAGGAGCTTCACCCCGATGTTCAGCGCTACCCCCTCATCGTCCATGCCGTCGTCTGCATCCGCCGCGTCGTCGACGACCGCTCCGTCGCGATCTTGGCGGCGGATCCTGCCGATTCTCGCCTTGCTCGTTCTGCTGCCCGGGGTTTCGCTCGCCGGCAGCTTTCAGATCGTGCCGTTCGTCGGCGCGCGCTTCGGCGGTGAATTCGAAAGCTCGTACGACGACTTCTTCTTCGACGACTTCGATCTCGAGGTCGAGGACGGCGAGAGCTTCGGCGTCTCGGTCAACGTGCCGCTCGGGCGCAATCTCTATCTCGAGCTGCTCGCCAGCCGGCAGGACACCGAGCTGACCGAGGGCGGCTTTTTTCTCGACGAGATTCCGCTCTTCGATCTCGAGGTCGATTACTACCACATCGGCATCGGCTACCGCTGGATGCCCGGTCAGGTGCAGCCCTACGTGGTCGGCACCGTCGGCACCACGCGCTTCCGGCCGACCGAGAGCGGCTTCGACGACGAGAGTCGCCTGTCGGTGGCGGTCGGCGGCGGCGTGCAGCTGATGTTCACCGACAACGTCGGCCTGCGCCTCGACGGACGCCTCTACACCACGACGATCGACGACGACGACGAGGTGTTCTGCGACCGCTTCGACCGCTGCTACCGCTACGAGAACACCGACTATCTGTGGCAGGTGGAAGCCACCGCCGGCCTGGTGTTCTCGTTCTAGCGCTGCAAGCAGCGGAGTGCGGCCGCCCTGCGCGGCCGCGTACGCTCGACGGCGACGCGGCGATTCAGCCGCGTCGCTTCGCGCGTCCGGCCGTGCCGGCGCAGCCGCACGGAGAATCCGCATGTTCCTCCCCGATTCGCACGCCCTGCTCGCTCACCCGCCCCATCGTCACGCATCCGCCGCGCCGCCCGCCGCCGACGGCGAACCCGTGACCGACGACGACGCCCAGGCCATGTGGCAGCTCGCGCGCGCCATCGAGGCGGGCGTCGACGAAGACTGGCCGCTCGCGCGCCTGGCGCGCCAGGCCGGGCGCAGCCGCTTCCAGGTGCAGCGGCTCTTCAGCCGCGTCGTCGGCGTCAGCCCGCGCGCCTTCCATACCGGCGCCCGCTTCGCCCATCTCAAGCGCCAGCTGCGCGGCGGCGCGACCGTCACCGACGCGATCCACGACGCCGGCTTCGGCTCGGTCAGCCGGGTCTACGAGCATCTCGACGACACGCTCGGCATGACCCCGTCGCGCTACCGCGCCGGCGGCGCGGGCGAGGTGATCCTCTACGCCTGCCGCGAGACCGCGCTCGGCTGGCTGATGCTGGCGGCGACCCCGCGCGGGGTGTGCGCGGCGCATTTCGGCGACGATCCCGACGCGCTCGTCGCGAACCTCGAGCGCCTCTTTCCCGCCGCCGATCGGGCGCCCTCACGGGCGCTCGACGATCCCGAACTCGACCGCTGGATCGACG
>JBCCOR010000156.1:0-9004 GCA_039025295.1 Acidobacteriota bacterium | reverse complement strand
TCTTGCAGCCGGCGTCCCAGGCTTCGGGCTGGTTGCCGTGGCCCGGGATGCCGCCCTGGTCCTTGAGCATGCGCGCGAGATGCATGCAGTTCCACGCCAGGAAGGTCGTGTTGCGGTTGGTGAAGTCGTTTTCCGGCCCGCCCGAGCCCGGATCGCGGTACGACGGCCCAGGACCGGCCTCGCCCATCCAGCCGGCGTCGGCCTGCGGCGGAATGGTGTAGCCGATGTGGGAGAGCGAGAACAGGATGTTCATCGCGCAGTGCTTGACGCCGTCCTCGTTGCCGGTGATCAGGGTCGCGCCGACTTTGCCGTAGTCGCGGTACTGGCCCTTGTCGTTGAACGAGTGGGTGTAGCCGTACATCCGCTCCAGCACGCGGCTGCAGACCGACGACTTTTCGCCGAGCCACACCGAGGTGCAGAGCACCAGGATGTCGCAGGCGTCGACCTTGGCCTGGATCTGCGGCCAGTCGTCGCGCGTCCACTCGTCGGTTTCCGCCATGTTCTGCCCGAGGCCGGCGGCGAGCTCGTAGTCGACCGGGCGCACGATGTCGGTCTTCACGCCGTTGGCTTCGAAGACCCGCTGGGCGACGTGGATCAAACCCTCGGTGTGCGACAGCACCGGCGTGCGGCTCAGGGTGCAGTTGAGGAAGAGGACGCTCAGGTCGTCGTAGGTCGCGGGCGGATGGCTGCACTGGTGGGCGGTGATGCGGTCGAGCTGCTCGGTCATGGGGAACTCCTCGAAAAGCGATGGCAGGCGCCGTGGAACAAATAGAGCGATGGCGGCGGTACGCGCCAGCGCCGGATTCTATCGGGGCTTGGCCGATGCGCGGCGACGGTTACCGGTCACGGCACGCGGACGACGATCTTGCCGCCGGCGCGGTTCGCTTCCATTGTGCGATGGGCTTCGACGATGGCGTCGAGATCGAAGACCGGACCGGTGCGGATCGACAGGGTGCCCTGCTCGATCCGGGCGATCAGGTCGTTCAGGGGCGTGCGCATGAAGTCGTCGACGTCGCCGCCGTAGCTGGTGAGGTAGACCGCGCTCGGGATCATCTCCATCGGCACGAAGCGTTCGAGATCCCAGCGGTTGCCGACGATGCCGGTCATGCACACGATGCCGTGATGGGCCGCGGTCTGCAGCGAGTCGAGCAGGGTGGCGGTGCCGACCAGCTCGAGCACGCGGTCGACGCCGTGGGGATAGGCGTCGAGCACGGCTTCGGCGATCGCGCCGTCGTCGATGAACACGCGGTCGGCGCCCTGCGCGCGCAGCCCATCCGCCCGCTCAGGCCGGCGCGTGGTGGCGAGCACGGTCGCGCCGTGTGCGCGCGCCAGCGCGGCCGCGGCCAGGCCGACCGAGGTGGTGCCGCCGCGGATGAGCAGCGTCTGCCCGGCCGCGAGCTGCAGCGCCGTGTGCAGCGAGCCCCACGCGGTTTGGAGCATCTCGGGCAGGGCCGCCAGCGCTTCCCACGACAGCCGCGTCTCGACCGCCTGGACCTGCCCGACCGGCACGCAGGTGTATTCGGCGTAGCCGCCGTCGAACGCGCGGCCCATGCCGCCCATCGCCGTGGCCACGGTCTGGCCCGGGGTGAACGCGCCGTCGGGCGCGTCGACGACCTCGCCGACCGCCTCGATTCCCAGAATGCGCGGGAACGACACCGACGGCGAATGGCCCTGGCGGGTGAAGAGCTCGGAGCGGTTGAGGCCGAAGGCCCGCACGCGGATCCGCACCCAGCCTGGACGCGCCGCGGGCACGGGGCGGGTGACGAGACGGAGCACCTCGGGGCCCCCCGGCGCGTCGATGACGACGGCTTTCATGGTCGGTGGGATCATCGCGCGGTGCACCGGATCGTAGGCGTTCGAGGCATGCCGCGAACCGCGGTCGTCGCCGGACCGCTAGCGGTTGAACGGATAGGGGCTGATCCAGTGGAAGCCGCGGGTCACCAGCAGACTCTCGGTTTCCACCGGCGTCAGCGTCGCTTCGAGCGCTTCGCCCCGGAACGTACCGCGCAGCGTGACGCGGCCGTCGTCGTGCCGCTGCCAGCGCAGCTGGTCCGTGTCGCTCATGCCGCGCGTGCGCAGCACCAGGGTCGAGGCCGCATCGTCGACCTCCAGGCCGAGACGCTCGGTGTGGCCGTCGGCGAAGCGGATGGCGGCGCGGCGCGGCGGCTCGAGCGCCACGATCTGCCAGCGCGCGTCGTCGTCGTCAGCGGGGAGATCGGCGATGTACACGCTGAGGCCGTGCGCGAAGTCGGTGACGCGGTACTGAGCGGTCAGCGCGTGCGGCTCGACCCACGGGCCGTAGGTCTTCATCATCGCCATCGACGACGTGACGTTGGAGCCGATCACGATCCCGATGATCGCCAGCTTGAGAAGGGCGAGTCCGCGCTGCGACCTGTGCGGCAGCGCGTCGCGCCACGGCGCCCGCAGATCGCGCGGCATGGTTTTGACGTTGAAGAGCGTTGCGCCGAGCAGGCGCGGCAGATCGGGCAGCACCAGCAGCCCCGCGAACAGCAGATAGTGGAACGAGTTCAGCTTCACCGGCACGTCGTAGAACATGTTGAGCGCGAAGACGTTGGTCATCACGCCGATGACCGTGAGCGCGCCGAGCAGGGCGGTCGATCGGAACAGCAGGAGCACGCCGCCGAGCACCTCCATGAAGCCGCCGAACATCTGGTAGCCCGGGCTGGCGCCCATGAAGGTCCACATCAGGCCCATGGGCGACGACTCCCCGTAGGTTTGCAGCAGCCGCGACGGGCCGGGCATCGCGAACTGCAGTGGAAAGAGCTTGTGCGATCCGTAGCTCAGCATGACCACGGCGAGGTAATAGCGCAGCAGCGTGTGCGCGATATCGGCAGCCGTTGCCGAGATCGGGCGATGGCGGCGCCACAGCCACCAGCCGGTGGCCAGCGCGCTGGCGATCAGCACGGACAGCAGCGCAGCCAGGTAGTTCTCGAGCCGATCGCCGCTGCCCGATGGCGCGAAGGTCAGCTCGCCGAGCCCCATGCGTTCGGCCATCCAGGTGAGGATCGGCTTGCGGATCTCGTAATACGCCCCGACCACCTGGCCGGCCCAGCGTGCGAGCAGGGTGTCTTTCAGCCATTCGAAGCCGAACGCGAACTGCAGCAGGCTGAGTGGGTACGGCAGCGCGAAGATCAGCGGGTAAAGCAGCAGGAAGCGCGGCGGCAGCGTGCCGAGTCCGAGCCCGGCGGCTTCGGACGCGCCGTCGTCGGGTGACGCATCGACGTCCGGCGGCACGACGCGCAGCGGTTCGTCGGCGTCGAGGAAGCGCGCGCGCGTCGCCGGCGACGGCACGATGCAGGTGTCGCGGCGACCGAACCAGCGGTAACGGCTGCGCGCGATGAACGCATAGGCCGCGTCGCGCAGCGCACGCGGGATCAGCAGCAGGACGGCCAGCAGCGACAGCGGGAAGCGCAGGCGCCGCGCGGCGCGCAGGGCCGCGGTCGACTGCACGTGGACGCCGTTGTCGTCGATCAGCACGACGCTGTCGGGCAGCGGCCCGTCGACGCCGGCCTGCGCAAGCCGCGCGCGCGCCGCGTCGGACTGCAGCGACGCGAAGCGCAGCCGATCGTCGGCTTCATGGCGCAGAATGAACTGCACCGACGCGTCGCACAGGTTGCAGACGCCGTCGAAGAGCAGGACCGGTCCGTCGTCGTGCGACGTCGCCGTCGCGGACGCCGCAGAGGGGGCAGGAGCCGGCGCGGAGGCGCCGTCGTCGGACGTCGTCGCTGGATCGTGGGTCATGCCGTCATGCTAGGCCGCGAAGCCGGTCGCTGTCGTCCCGGATCGTCCCGCATTGCACGCGGGTTAGCCCGCGCTGCGCGCGGCGGGTTAGCCCGCAGACGATGACGCTGCGTCGAGGCAGTCCGGGCACGCGCCGTGCAGCTGCACGCGCGCTTGCCGAAGGGCCTCGGCCCACGGACCCTGGATCGCGGTCGTGGTCATCCGCGCATCCGGCAGACTGCGGACGCACCCGCAGTCGTCGCACACGAAGTGCGGATGGCGGTGATCGTCGTCGTCCTCACGCGCCAGCGCGTAGCGGTCGATGCCCTGGATCCGGCTGGCAACCGGCGCCACGCCGGCGTCGCGCAGCTTGATGAGATTGCGGTAGATCGTGGCCGGATTCCAGTCGGTGTCGCCGAGGCGCGCGAGCACATCGCTGTGCGACAGCGGCGTGTCGGCGTCGGCGAGCACCCGCAGCACCGCCAGACGTGGGCCGGTGATGCGCAGCTTATGGGCTTTGAGCAGGGCGCGGGCTTGGTCTTTGGTGATCGACATGATGGCTGGTGGGGTGAAGAACGCGTGTTTCCCCACTGTAGTGCGGATCGCTTGCAGGTGCAACAGGGTTGCGCAAAGCCGTGCGGCGCGCCTGCGGCGGGGTGAACGAGAACGATGCGTGGCCGCTGTGTGCGCCGAACGGACCGAGCTGGGGCGTGGGCGTGAGCGGTGCCAGGAATTCGTTCATCAGCGCGTCGATCGTCGTGGAGCGGCCGTGGGGAATGGCGCGCAGGCCGGCCGAGAAGCGCGCCGCGAAGGGCGAGGCGGGGTTGGGCGCGCCGTCCGGTGCGTGGTCGATGCCCGTCGAGGTCAGGAATTGACGCACGATCGGTCCGCTGCGGTTTGCCGGCGCGCGATGCGGCGGGCGCGCGCTGTGGATGCTGCCGGCGAAGCAGGCGTCGACGACCACCAGGATGTTCGGGGCGTCGATGGCGTCGATTTTGTTCAGCAGCAGCGGGTAGCTGATCATGCTCATGAAGTACGGATCGACGAACGACGCGAAGGAGTCGGCAGTGATGATGTAGCCGATGTCGCTGACCGGATCGTAGACCCCGTGGCCCGCGAAGACGATGATCAAGCGATCGTCAGGCTGGTAGCGACGCTGGGCGAGCGCGCGGATCTCCGCCTCGACCTGGAGCCGCGACGGATTCTCCAGCACGGTGGTGCGGTAGCCCAGATGGTCGCGCAGCACGCGCTCGAGCGCGCGCACGTCGGTGATCGGATTGGCCAGCGGCGTCCAGCCCTCGTAGCGACTGACGCCGATCAGCAGCGCGCGATCGTCGCCGGCCGCGGCCGGCTGCGGGTTGACGGAGAGGATCAGCAGGAGAAAGCCCAGGACGACGCGCCAGGGGTGCGCTGCTGGGATGCAGGCGTCTGGACGCAGAGGGGCGAGCGTGAGCAGAGAGACGGTACGCGGGTAGACGGTGGACATGATGGAGGTTCTCGCAGCCAAAACGGAAAGGATGCCGTGCGCAGTGGCGCGCGACGATGGGCACACGTCTCCATAGACGGCCATGGTGCGGCCGTTGACGTGCGCCGTGCGCGGCCGGTGCTGGGGCCGGGCTGCGATGGAAGCGCTGCCGCGCGTCGTCCGACCGCGCGATCCGGGTCGTTAGACGGGTTCGTCGACGACGACGTTGGGCAGGGCGAGCTGGGTGACGGTGTCGATCAGCGGCTCGACCCGCCGGCGCGCGGCGGGTTCGGGCAGCGTCACGAGGCCGACGGTGCGCGCGGGCACCGGATCGGCCAGCTTGCGATACGTGACCAAATCGGCCGTCGCCGCGCCGTGACGGGCGATGGCCAGCGCCGGCAGCACGGCGCAGCCGACGCCGGCGGCGACCATGTGTCGCAGGGTCTCGACGCTGGTGGCGTGCACCGGCGCTGCGTTGAGCCGGTTCTCGCCGCAGATCTGCAGCGTGTGGTCGCGCAGGCAGTGGCCGTGGTCCATGAGGATGAGCTCGTCGCGCGGCAGCTCGGTGATCGGCACGCGCTGGCGCGCGCAGAGCGGATGGCGGCCGGGCAGGGCGAGCAGCAGCTCCTCCTTGAACAGGCCGCGTTCGAAGAGCGCTTCGCCGCGGCTCGGGAACGAGAGGAAGCCGATGTCGATCTGGCGCGTGCGGATCATGCTCACCAGCTGCTCGCTGAGCGCTTCGAAGAAATAGAAGCGGGCCTGCGGGAAGCGCTGGATCAGTGCGGGCAGCAGATGCGGGATCAGGTAGGGCCCGAGAGTCGGGATGAAGCCGAGGCGGACGACGCCGCGCAGTGTGTCCGGATGGTCGTCGGCGTTCTCGATCTCGTCGAGCATGCGCAGCAGGCGCTCGATCGCCTCGACCACGAGCATCCCTTCGGGCGTGACCGCGCAGCGCCGCGAGCTGCGTTCGAAGATGCGCGTCGCCGTGGCCGACTCGACCCGCTTGACCAGGGTCGACAGCGACGCCTGGGCCATGCCGCAGCGCTCCGCAGCGCGGCCGAAGTGGAGCGTGTCCGCCAAGACGAGGATCGCGCGCAGGTCGCGGATGGCCAGATTGCCTAAGCCCTTCATTGCTGAACAGTCCGTGTACAAAGGTGGTTCATCGCCCTGACTGATCGCTGCAATCGAAAAATCAGGCTTGATGGATTGCTTAGCTCGATTCTAGCATTGATGTGTGGATCCGGTCTCACACCCCACCGCTGCCATTCTTTTGCAGCCCGCCGCGATCCGACCCCCCATCCCCTGACCGCAACCATTCCGTGAGAACGCAAGGAGGAGAGATTGATGGTCTATGCGATCGACGAGCAGACGACGGGTGCGCAGGTTGCCGAGGCGACGAACGAGCCGGCGGCCGAGGCGACGGCCCTCGCGATCAGCAAGTGCCCGGTGATGTCGGGCGCGCATCAGGCGCGCGGTGACGCCGCCAACCGCCAGTGGTGGCCCAACCGGCTGAACCTTCGGATGCTCGATCAGCACTCGGCGCAGTCCAACCCGATGGGCGAGACGTTCAACTACGCCGAGGCGTTCAAGACCCTCGATCTCGAAGCCGTCAAGGCCGATCTGATGGCGCTGATGACCGATTCGCAAGACTGGTGGCCGGCCGACTACGGCCACTACGGTCCGTTCTTCATCCGCATGGCGTGGCACAGCGCGGGCACCTACCGCGTTGGCGACGGCCGCGGCGGCTCGGCGTCGGGCACCCTGCGCTTCGCGCCGCTCAACAGCTGGCCCGACAACGTCAACCTCGACAAGGCGCGTCGTCTGCTGTGGCCGATCAAGCAGAAATACGGCAACAAGCTGTCGTGGGCCGATCTGATGATCCTCACCGGCAACTGCGCCATCGAGTCGATGGGCCTGAAGCCGTTCGGCTTTGCCGGCGGTCGCGAAGACGTTTGGTCGCCCGAAGAGGACATCTGGTGGGGTCCGGAGGCCGAGTGGCTCGCCGACGAGCGCTACAGCGGCAACCGTCAGCTCGAGCGTCCGCTCGCGGCGGTCCAGATGGGCCTGATCTACGTCAATCCCGAGGGCCCGAACGGCAAGCCCGATCCGCTCGCCGCGGCGCGCGACATTCGTGAGACCTTCGCCCGCATGGCGATGAACGACGAAGAGACGGTGGCGCTGGTCGCGGGCGGCCACACCTTCGGCAAGTGCCACGGCGCGTCGCTCGAGTCGCACCTGGGCGACAACCCCGAGGCGTCCGATCTCGCCCAGCAGGGCTTCGGCTGGAAGAACCAGCACGGCACGGGCGCGGGCCCCGACACGATCACCAGCGGCCTCGAAGGCGCCTGGACGACCGAGCCGGCGAAGTGGGACAACAACTACTTCGAGAACCTCTTCGACTACGAGTGGGAGCTCACGAAGAGCCCGGCCGGCGCCTACCAGTGGGCGCCGAAGAACGCCGAGGCGCAGGGCACGGTGCCCGACGCGCACGATCCCGCGACGCGTCACGCCCCGATGATGCTGACCACCGATCTCGCGCTGCGCTTCGACCCGATCTACGCGCCGATCTCGCGCCGCTTCTACGAGAACCCCGACGCCTTCGCCGACGCGTTCGCGCGCGCCTGGTTCAAGCTGACGCATCGCGACATGGGGCCGACGTCGCGCTATCTCGGCTCGCTCGTGCCCGAGGAGACGCTGATCTGGCAGGATCCCGTGCCGGCGGTCGACCACACGCTGATCGACGACGGCGACGTCGCGTCGCTCAAGGCGCAGATTCTGGATGCCGGCCTGTCGATCGGCCAGCTGGTGCGCACGGCGTGGGCGTCAGCGTCGTCGTTCCGCGGCACCGACCTGCGCGGCGGCGCCAACGGCGCGCGCGTGCGCCTGGCGCCGCAGATCGACTGGACGGTCAACGAGCCCGGCGAGCTGCGTCAGAACCTGGCGTTCCTCGAGGGCGTGCAGACGACCTTCAACACGGCGCAGAACGGTTCGGGCAAGCGCGTGTCGCTCGCCGACGTGATCGTCCTGGGCGGCTGCGCGGCGGTGGAGCAGGCGGCGAAGGCCGCGGGCCACGACGTGACCATGCCGTTCACGCCGGGCCGCACCGACGCCACGGCCGATCACACCGACGCCGACTCGTTCGACGTCCTCGAGCCCAAGGCCGACGGCTTCCGCAACTACTTCGACGGCAATCTGCTCAGCCGCGAGCGTCCGCACGCGGCGGTCGAGATGCTGATCGACCGCGCGCAGATGCTGAACCTGACCGCGCCGGAGATGACGGCCTTGGTCGGCGGTCTGCGGATGCTGAACGGCAACGTCGACGCGGCGGCGCACGGCGTCTTCACCGACCGTCCCGAGACGCTGACCACCGACTTCTTCGTCAACCTGCTCGGCATGGAGACCGAGTGGCGTCCGAAGTCGGGCACGTACCACCAGGTCTACGAGGGCGTCGACCGCGCGTCGGGCGACGTCAAGTGGACGGCCACGCAGGTCGATCTGCTCTTCGGCTCGAACTCCCAGCTGCGCGCGATCGCCGAGGTTTACGCCTGCGACGACGCGCAGGAGAAGTTCGTCGGCGACTTCGTCGCGGCGTGGACGAAGGTGATGAACCTCGATCGCTTCGACGTCGCCTGAGTCGGACGCGATCGATCGAAAACGCGAGGCGCGGTTCATCCGTGCCTCGCGTTTTTTGGTTCTGCGGCGCGATGACCGTGTTTTCATCGATCGGTTGCAGGTCCACACGGCTCTTAGTCACTCACATCTGGGTGCCGTACCATTACCGATGTCCCTGGATTGAGG
>JBCCOR010000155.1:0-9013 GCA_039025295.1 Acidobacteriota bacterium | reverse complement strand
CTGCGCGCGCGGCTGCGCCGCTGGCTGGCGCCCGATCAGCCGCGAAACGCGATCCACAGCGACGACAGCGTCGACAGCAGCATCACGCCGACCAGCACCAGATCGGCGTAGGTCGCCTCGACGCCTTCGATGCGCCAGGGCGGCGGTCGGTCGTCGAGATAGGCCCGAAAGCAGAGCATCAGCAGCGTGCCGAGCGCCACGGCGGCCACGCCGCTGGCCACGGCGAACACCTCGAGGGCACGCTCGACCAGCGGCGGCGCGCGCTCGATGCCGTAGCGGCTGATGCGCGGCTTACCGACGCCGAAGCTGGCGCCGATCAGCGAGGCGAAAAGGGTCGACGCCGTCAGGATCACGGCGTACAAGCGAACGCGGTTGTGGGTCATGGAACGCTCTCGGTCATTCAGCGGGCAAGACAGAGAACTCAATTGTATGTGAGGATGGCGCCATGGGACTCTTGATCACACTCATCATCGGCTTCATCGTCGGCGCGCTCGCGAAGTGGATCATGCCGGGCAAAGACCCGGGCGGCCTGATCGTGACCACCCTGCTCGGCATCGGTGGCGCGTTCGTCGGCCATTTCCTGGCGGGCATCGTCGGCATCGGCCAGGGCGGACTGCTCGGCTTCGCCGCCTCGATCGGCGGCGCGGTGCTGCTCCTCGCGGTCTACCGCGGGATCACCGGCAAGTAGCCGCGCCTCAGCGATCGGCGTCGCCCGCGGCGTCAGCCTCGAGGGCGGCCTGCACCCGCTCCACCAGCATCTCCGCGCGCGCGAAGTCGGCGCGCACCACCGGCAGGCTGGTGCGATGACGCACGCCGTAGAGATCGGCGAACGCCTCGCCCAGGGAAGCGCAGAGGTCGTTGAGGCCGGCGTGGCGCGCGCAGGCGTCGCGCGGCGGCATCAGCGCCGCGATCACGCCCACCCGGTTGTTCCAAATGCGTCCCCACGAGCGCCAGCGATTGCGCATCTGGCGGACGCGGATCGGGTCGTCGGCGTCGAGATCGACGAACGCCGGCAGCTCCTTCTCGCCGTCGGCGATCAGCACCAGAATTTGGTCCGGCAGCGGCTCGAGCAGCACGCGCACCTCGTAATACGACAGCGGAATCGGCGTCGGCGCGGCCGCGCCGTCGGCAGCGACGACCGCGTCGGACGCCGGCGTGAGGTCGTCGGCGCCGATGCCCGCGCCGTCCGTCTGCGCAGGCGCGTCGCCGTCCGCATCGGCCAGCGGCGCTGACGGGTCGTCCGACGACGGATCCAGCAGCGCATCGTCGATCGGCGCGGCATCCGCCGCGATCCCCGGGCCGCCGACGCGCGGCACGTGCGCGTCGATCCACGTCGCCATCGGCACCCGTACCGTGTAGAGCAATAGCGCGCCGGCGGCGATGAACGTCATCGCACCGAGCCACGTGCGCAGTCCGCCCGACTCGCTCGGCGGCGCGGCAGCGGCCGGCGGCGAGGCGGTGCGACGGGGCGCGGGCTGGGCACGCGGTCGCGAGGCAGACGGATTGGGGCGTTGGGCGTTCATCACGTGGGAACCCCGACGCGGGCGACGGACGCCGCGTGGGGCGATGGGACAACGATATAGTACGCCTCGGCCGATCGCACGGCCCTCAGCCCAACATCCGCCTGCCTTCGCCCCCGCTTTTCCAGGAGATGTCGCCGCGATGACCACCCGCACCGAAACCGACAGCCTCGGACCGATCGAGGTTCCCGCCGACGCCTACTACGGCGCGCAGACCGAGCGCGCCCGGCTGAACTTCCCGATCAGCGGCGTCCGCCTGCCGCGCCGCTTCATCGCCGCCATGGGCCTGATCAAGCGCGAGGCCGCGCGGGTCAACGCGCAGCGCGAGATCGTCGCCCAGGACGTCGCCGACGCGATCGTGCGCGCCGCCGACGAGGTCATCGCCGGCGAGCGCGCGCACGACTTCCCGGTCGACGTCTTCCAGACCGGCTCGGGCACCTCGACCAACATGAACACCAACGAGGTGATCGCCAACCGCGCGATCGAGCTGCTCGGCGGCACGATCGGCAGCAAAACGCCGGTGCATCCCAACGACCACGTCAACGCCGGCCAGTCGAGCAACGACACGATTCCGACCGCGATCCACGTCGCCGCCTACGGCGCCCTGGCCGAGGATCTGCTGCCGGCGGTGCACGATCTCGCCGCCGCGCTGCGCGCCAAGGCCGAGGCGTTCGATCCGGTGGTCAAGATCGGCCGCACGCATCTCCAGGACGCCGTGCCGGTGCGGCTCGGCCAGGAGTTTTCGGGCTACGCCCAGCAGATCGAGAACGCGGTCGCGCGGCTCGAGGCAACGCAGCCGCGGCTGGCCGAGCTCGCCCTCGGCGGCACCGCCGTCGGCACCGGCCTCAACGCCCCGCCGGGCTTCGCCGACGACGTGATCGCCGGCATCGCCGCGCAGACCGGCCATCCGTTCGTGCCGGCACCCAACCGCTTCGAGGCGCTCGCCGCCAAGGACGCCTGCGTCGAGACCTCGGGCGCGCTCAAGACCCTCGCGGTGTCGCTGACCAAGGTCGCCAACGACATCCGCTGGCTCGGCTCGGGTCCGCGCTGCGGCATCGGCGAGATCGAGCTGCCGAGCCTGCAGCCGGGCAGCTCGATCATGCCGGGCAAGGTCAATCCGGTGATCCCCGAGGCGGTGCTGATGATCGCCGCGCAGGTCGCCGGCAACGACACCACGATCACCGTCGCCGGCATGTCGGGCACGTTCGAGCTCAACGTCATGATGCCGGTGATCGCGCACAACCTGCTGCAGTCGATCCACATCCTGGCGACCGGCTGCGTCGCGCTGCGCGAGAAATGCGTCGACGGGCTCGAGGCCAACGTCGCGCGCAACCAGGCGATGGTCGAGCAGTCGCTGGCGATGTGCACCTCGCTGGTGCCGATCATCGGCTACGACGAAGCTGCCGCGATCGCCAAGGAAGCGTTCAAGACCGGCCGCACGGTGCGCGAGGTGGCCAAGGAGAAGACCGCGCTCTCGCCCGAGGCGCTCGAGCGCGCGCTCGAGCCGCGCGCGATGACCGAAGGCGGCGTCCAGGGTTGAGCGCCGACGTCCCGGCCGAGACCGCGTCGCCGCTGCGCACCGGGCTGATCGCCGCGCTGGTGATCGCGCTCGTCGCGCTCGCCCTGCTCGGCGCCCGCATTGCGGGCCGCTCGCTCGGCGCGCCCGACACGCTCGCGCTGCCGGCCGGCGAGCGCGTCGCCCTGCTGCCGATCGCCAACGCCACCGGCGATCGCGCCCACGACTGGGTCGAGATCGGCCTGACCCACATGGTCGCCGACACGCTCGCCGAGCTGCCCGGCATCGACGCCGCCGCGCCCGCGCGCGTACGGCAGCTGCTGCGCCAGCAGGGCCTGCTCGACGCCGCCGACGACGCCAACCTGCATCCGCGCCGCCGCCAGGCGCTGCAGGCGCTCGGCGCGGCCCTGGTCGTCGAGGCCATCCTGCGGCGCGACGACGCGCTCACCCTGCGCCTCGACGTCTACGATCTGTCGCGCGCCGACGGCGCGCGCACGCCGCTCGCCTCGCAGCAGCTCACCGCCCCCGACGCGCTCGCGCTCGGCGAGCAGCTCACGCGCACCGTCGCCCGCAGCCTCGACGTCAGCGCGCTCGACGTCGGCCTCGGCCGACGCTACAGCGGCACGCCCTTCGTCGATCAGCTCTACGGCCTGGCGCTCGCCGCCGAGCTGCGCGGCGACGCGGCACGGGCGATCGCCGGCTACGAACTCTGCCTCGACCTGCGTCCGCAGTTTCCGCAGGCGCTGCTCGGCCGAGCGACGCTGCTGCGCCAGGGCGACGCCAGCGACCGCGCGCGCGGTGACGATCTGCTCAAGGACGCCCTGCGCGCCGCCCAGCGCCGCGCCGACCGGCGCCTGCAGGGCAGCGTGCTGGCCGAGCTCGGTCAGCTGGCGTCGATCGACGGCCGCGCCGACGAGGCGGAGCAGCTGCGGCGCCAGGCGCAGGACCTCTTCGAGACGGTCGGCGATCCCGACGGCGTCGTGCGCATGATCCACGCCCGCGCGCGCTCCGCCCTGATCGACCAGCCGCCGACCGAGGCGCGCCTCGCGTGGATCGCGCTGCTCGAAGCGCAGCGCGCGCGCGGCGACCGCGCCGCGCAGATCGACACCCTGCTCGAGCTCGCCCGCCTGGATCTCGCCACGCTGCCCGCCGCCGACGACGCCGCGGCCCAGGCCGAAGGTGTGCGCGCGGCGGTGCTCGACGCCGCCCGTGCGCTCCTCGATCAGGCCGAGGACCTCGCCGGCCAGCTCGACGATCCCGAATCGGCGGCGCGGGTCGCGGCCGCGCGCGGCGACTGGGCGGCGCGCGCCGGCGATGATGCCGCGGCGCGCGATCGCTGGCAGCAGGCGCTCGCGCACGCGCGCTCGCGCGGCGCCGACGGACGCACCCTGCTGCTGCTGCAGCGGCTCGCCGAGCTGGCGTTCGCAGCCGGCGACCTCACCGCCGCGGAAACCTACGGCGTCGAGGCGCTGCCACTCGCCGAGGCGCGCGGCGACGGCCGCACGATCGGCCGGCTGTCGCTGCAGCTGACCGAGATCCTCCTGCGCCGCGGCTATCCGTACCAGGCGCGCGATCATCTCGAGCGGGCGCTCGCGCACGATCGCGCGGTCGATGATCCGCTCGCCTACCAGCGCCTGATCGCCTGGCTCGCCTACCTGCGCGGCCAGCGCCAGCTCGCCCTCGACACGCTCGAGGCCGCGCGCGGGCAGAACGATCCGGGCTGGACCGCCGAGGACGACGCCTTCCTGGCCGTCTACCGCGCCGCGATCGCGCGCGCCGCCAGCGCCGACCGCCTGCCGCTGCCGACCGAAGACAGCTACGTCGCGCCGTCGCCGTTGCCGGCCTCGCGCTGAGACGACCGCGCCGCGACCGCACGCGCTTTCTTACCCTCTGACCCCGGAGTCCACGCCATGCCCGACACCCTCTTCGCCAAGATCCTCGACGGCGTCCTGCCCTGCCACAAGGTGTGGGAGAACGACCACGTGCTCGCGTTCCTCGACATCAACCCGCTCAGCCCGGGCCACACGCTGGTGATCCCCAAAGAGCGCAAGGCGCATCTGCACGAGCTGAGCGACGACGCCGCGGCGGCGCTCGGCCGTGCGCTGCCGCGCCTGTGCCGCGCGGTGATGGCAGCGAGCGGCGCGCCCGACTACAACGTGCTGCAGAACAACGGTGGTGCCGCCCATCAGGCGGTGTTCCACGTCCACTTCCACATCATCCCGAAGACCGCCGACGGCGGTCTGGGCGTCGGCTGGCCCGCGCGCCAACTCGCCGACGACGACGCCCAGCGCCTGCTCGGCGCCATGCACGAGGCGCTCGCAGCCGACGGCTGAACCCGCGCCCTCGCGCGCGACGCGCAGGCCGCCCAAACGACGACGCCCAGATGGTTGACCATCCGGGCGTCGCTGCGTTCACGGCCGGGCCGCGAACCTTATTCCGGCTGCCAGCGCGGCACCCGGCCCGGCGTGTAGGGCGCGCCGGCATCCTCGAGCGCGCGCTCGAGCCGCGGCAGCTCTTCTTCCGCGATGCGCTGAAGATCGGCGAGCACCGGCGCGAACGCCTCGGCGGCGATGGCATAGTCGCGGCGGTGACTGTCGGTCGGCGCAGCGGTCGAGGCCCACTGGCCGTAGATCACCTGGTTGAGGCGACTGGCGATGCCCGGTGCCGTCGCCATCTGGGCGCGCGCGCGCGTCCGATCGCCCCACAGGGCGTTGTCGACGTCGCGCAGGCGCGCCTCGAGCGCGCGCGCTTCCTCGGCGACCGAGCCGGGCACCGCCACGGCCTCGAAGGCCGCCCGCTTGACGTAGGTCAGGCGCTCACCCAGCCAGCCGCGGAGCGCCAGAGCACCCTCGACGGCGCGCTGCAGACGCGCCGCCTTGGCCTGGAAGTCGCGCACGCCCGCGAGATCGGTCGCGCTCAGATGACCGCGCCGGATCGGCTGGGCGTCGAAGGTGATCGGCCCGGCCAGCTGCGTGGTCTCGCCGTCGACCCACTGATGGAGCGTCGCCTGGTACGTGCCCGGCACGACCAGCGGACCGATCGGAGGCTGCACGAACGGATTGTCCGACGACCACGGCTCGAGCTGCGTCGGCGAGGCCGACAGCCTGCGCAGATCCCAGTCGATGCGATGCGTGCCTTCGCGCGTCGGACCGCTCAGGCGGTGCACCGGCTGGCCGTCGGCGTCGCTGATCTGCACATAGACCATCGGCGCCTCCTCAGCCTGCTCCGCGCGCAGCGCGTCGAGGCTCGGGTAGCTGAGGTTCTCGCCCGCGTCCCACGCCTCGCGCTCGGCCTTCTGCCGCTTCGCTTTGCGGGTCATCAGCGTCTCGGGCAGGTAGTAGGTGAAAACCGCGCCGCTCGGCGGATTCGGGGCCATGTAGTGGCCGTGGCCCTGGAAGGAGCGGCCGCTCATGCCGATCGGCGCCCACTCGAGGTACATCGGTATATCGCGCGTCGCGAAGAGCATCGCCGATTCGGGCGCGTCCATCGCCGTCTCGCGCGCCGCCAGTTCGCGCAGCGGACCGTAGTCGTCGAGCACGTAGAAGCCGCGGCCAAAGGTGCCGAGCACCAGATCGTCCATCTCGCGGTGAACCGCAAGATCGCGCACGGCGATCGTCGGCAGGCCGTTCGAGAGCGGCAGCCAGTGACCGCCGTCGTCGAGGGTGACGAACAGTCCGAACTCGGTGCCGACGAAGAGCAGACCCGGGGTCTCGTGATCCTCGGCGATGGCGTAGACCGAGCCGCGCTCGGGCAGGTCGGAAGCGATCGAGGTCCACGTCGCGCCGCGGTCGCTGCTCTTATAGAGATAGGGCGTGAAATCGCCGTATTTGTGATGGTTGAACGCCGCGTAGACGACGTCGTCGGCGTGCCGCGACGCGGTCAGCTCCTGGACGTAGGTGCGCGCCGGCACGCCCGGCACCGATTCGATCTTGCGCCAGCCGTCGGCCCCCGAAGCCTCGGGGGCACGCACGTGGATCAGGCCGTCGTCGCTGCCGGCGTAGAGCAGACCTTCGACCCGCGGCGACTCGTCGAACGCCACCAGGTTACCGTAGATCGAGGTCGAGCGGTTCTTGGCGATCGCATCGATCGACCACACGCGCCCCATGACCTCGAGCTTGTTGCGGTCGAGCGCGCGGGTAAGGTCGCCGCTGATCGGCGTCCAGCTGTCGCCGCGGTCGTCGCTGCGGTACATGCGCTGGCTGCCGAAGTAGAGCCGCTTCGGATCGTGCGGGCTGATCACGAGCGGCGCGTCCCAGTTCCAGCGCTGCGGATCCTCGCCGACCTCGGGCCGCGGCTTGATGTCGATCGTGTCGCCGGTCGAGCGGTCGAAGCGCACCAGGTTGCCGTACTGCCACTGGCCGTAGACGATGTCGGCGTTGCCGGGCTCGATCGCCGGCTGGAAGCCGTCGCCGCCGACGACCACGAACCAGTCGCGGTTCTGGATGCCGTTGACGCTCGGCGTGCGCGACGGGCCGCCGAGCGTGAAGTTGTCCTGCGTGCCGCCGTACACGTTGTAGAACGGCACCTGATCGTCGATCGCGAGCTTGTAGAACTGCGTCACCGGCAGGTTGGCGAAGTAGCGCCAGGTCTGGCCGCGGTCGAAGGTCTCGTAGAGGCCGCCGTCGTTGCCGACGATCAGATGATCGGCGTCGGCCGGATCGATCCACATCGCGTGGCTGTCGACGTGCTGCCAGGTCAGCGGCACGCGCGTCCAGGTGGTGCCACCGTCCTCGGTCTGGTGCATGAAGGTGTCCATGCTGTAGACGCGGTCGACATCGTGCGGATCGGCGAAGAGCTCCTGGTAGTACTGCGGACTGCTCGGGTTGTAGCCGCTGGTTTTGCGCCACGACTCGCCGAAGTCGTCGGAGCGGTAGGTACCCTGGGCCTTCGGGCCGGCCTCGATGACCGCGTAGACGACGTCGGGATCCGCCGGGCTGACCGCCAGGCCGATGCGTCCGACGTCGCCGCCGGGCAGGCCGCTGGTGATCTTGCGCCAGGTCTTGCCGCCGTCCATCGACTTGTGCAGTCCCGAGCCGGGACCGCCGTGGAGCAGCGTGAAGACGTGGCGACGGCGCTGATGGCTGGCGGCGAGCAGCACGTCGGGATCGCGCGGATCGATGACCACGTCGGTGACGCCGGTGTGCTCGTCGACGGTCAGCACGGCCTCCCAGGTCTCGCCACCGTCGACGGTCTTGTAGAGTCCGCGCTCACCGCCCTCGATCCACAGCGGTCCCTGCGCGGCGACGTAGACGACGTCGGAGTCGCGCGGATCGATGAGGATCTTGGCAATGTGCTCGCTCGTCTCGAGGCCGACCTTCTGCCAGGACTTGCCGCCGTCGCGCGAGCGATAGAGCCCGTCGCCGTAGCCGACGCTGCGCTGGCTGTTGTTCTCGCCGGTGCCGACCCAAATCGTGTGCGGCCGCTTCGGGTCGATCGCCACGGTGCCGATCGAATAGCTGCCCTGACTGTCGAAGATCGGCGTCCAGGTGGTGCCGGCGTTGATGGTCTTCCACACACCGCCCGACGCCACCGCGACGTACCAGACGTCGTGGTCGGTCGGATCGACGGCGAGGTCGCCGATGCGGCCCGAGGTCAGCGCCGGGCCGATGCTGCGCAGCGAGAGCGCGCTCAGATGCGACGCCTTCAGCTGCCCGTCGTCGACTTTCTCGGACGCGCCGTCTTTCGCCTTGCCGCGTTTCGCGTCGTCGCGCGCGTGGGTCGGCAAGGCGAGCAGCAGCGCGGCAAGAAAGCAGAGCAGCAGGGCGGACGATGTCCGGCCCGTCGGGGAACGGTGGTCAGCATGGAGCACGGATGGGTACCTCGTTCGCGGATGCGGAGCGTCGGAAGACCGCCGTCGCGGCGGCCCGGGGGAAGCTGGATCGATCGGAAAGAAATTCGGTCGGTGTCGTTGCTCAGTGTATCTCGAAGTCTGCCGCGCGCTCTCAGGGCACAGGGGGTTCGTCGTCGGCGTCGGCGT
>JBCCOR010000154.1:0-9081 GCA_039025295.1 Acidobacteriota bacterium | reverse complement strand
GCTCGGCGAGGCGGAACGCCTGCTCGAGCATGCCGTCGTAGTCGGTCGCCAGCACCTCGCCGCTCACCGGACCCGGCACGAGCTCGGCGATCGCCTTGACGGTCGGCAGATACGGCTTGCCCTGCTTGGCGATCAGGCTCGGGTTGGTGGTCGCACCGTCGACCATGCCCCACGAGAGGCCGGTCTCGAGCTCTTCCAAATCGGCGGTGTCGAGAAAAAAGTCCATCGCGCTTCCTCGTGTCGGTCGCGTCCGCGCGGGACCCGACTCAGTTGATGGGTTGGTCGTCGATCGCGTCGTCGGCGTCCGGGGTGTCGACCGCGTCGTCGATGGCGTCCTCGGCGTCATCGACGACGGCGGCCTCCGCGCCCTCGGCTTCGGCCAGCGCCGCCTCGTCGGCATCGTCGGCGTCGACCACCTTGGCCAGCGCGACGATGCGGTCGGCGTCGTCGAGGTTCATGACCCGCACGCCCTGGGTCGAGCGGCCGATCACGCGCACGTCGTCGACGCGGATGCGGATCAGCTGACCACCCTCGGTGATCAGGATCATGTCATCCGCGGCGGTCACCTGCTTGACGCCGACCACCGGACCGGTCTTGTCGCTGACCTTGAGGTTGATCACGCCCATGCCGCCGCGGCTCTGCAGGCGGTAGTCGTCGACCGGCGTGCGCTTGCCGTAGCCGCGCTCGGTGACGGTCATCAGATGGCCCTCGTCCTCGAGTGGCGAGAGCGAGACGACGCGGTCGCCGTCGCGCAGGCTGATGCCGCGCACGCCGCGGGCGGTGCGGCCCATGACGCGGACGTCGTCCTCGCGGAAGCGGATGGCGTAGCCGTCGCGCGTGGCGAGCGCGATCTCGCGCACGCCGTCGGTCAGGCGGACGTCGAGCAGGCGGTCGTCGTCGTTGACGCCGATCGCGATGATGCCGAGCGCGCGCGGTCGCCGGAAGGCCGACAGCGGCGTCTTCTTGACCACGCCGCGCTCGGTGGTGAAGAAGACGAAGCGCTCGTCGAATTCGCGCACGGTCAGGGTCGAGGCGACGCGGTCGTCGGCGGTCAGGTCGAGCAGGTTGACCAGCGCCTTGCCGCGCGAGTTGGGCCCGGACTCGGGAATGCGATGCACCTTGAGCCAGTGCATGCGGCCGAGCTCGGTGAACACCAGCACGTAGCTGTGGGTCGAGGCGATATGCAGATGCTCGACCACGTCGTCGTTCTTGGTGTCCATGCCCTTGCGGCCTTTGCCGCCGCGGCCCTGGGCGCGGTAGAGCGAGAGCGGCGAGCGCTTGATGTAGCCGCTCTGGGTGACCGTGATCACCATCGGCTCGTCGGCGATCAGGTCTTCGATCGAGATGTCGTGGGTGTGCGGAATGATCTCGGTGCGCCGCTCTTCGCCGTAGCTCTCGCGGATCTCGCGCAGCTCGCTGCGGATCTCGTCGAGCAGCAGATCGTCGCTGCCGAGGATCGCCCGCAGCTGCTCGATCAGCGCCATGACCTCGCGGTATTCGTCGAGCAGCTTTTCGCGCTCGAGGCCGGTCAGCCGCTGCAGGCGCATGTCGAGAATCGCCTGGGCCTGCAGGGCCGAGAATTCGAACTGCTCGACCAGCGCCGCCTTGGCGATCGACGGCGTGGCGCTGGCGCGGATCGCGTCGATGATCGCGTCGATCAGGTCGAGCGCGCGCAGCAGACCTTCGAGCAGATGGGCGCGCGCCTCGGCCTTGGCCAGATCGTGGCGGATCCGGCGGACGACGACGGTCTTGCGATGGTCGAGGAAGTGCAGCAGCAGCTGGCGCAGGTTGAGCACCTGCGGACGGTTGTCGACGATCGCGACCATGTTCATGCCGAAGCTGGTCTGCAGCTGCGTCATCTTGTAGAGCTGGTTGAGGATGACCTCGCCGACCTCGCCCTTCTTCAGCTCGATGATGATGCGGATGCCGCGCCGATCGGACTCGTCGCGCAGGTCGGAGATGCCCTCGAGGCGCTTCTCGCGGATCAGCTCGCCGATGCGCTCGAGCAGGCGCGCCTTGTTGACCTGGTAGGGAATCTCGGAGACCCGGATCAGCTGGCGATCGCGGCCCAGCGGCTCGATCGCGGCGCGCGCGCGCAGCTGAATCGAGCCGCGGCCGGTGCGGTAGGCGTCGCGAATGCCCGCCAGGCCGTGGATGAAGCCCGCCGTGGGGAAGTCGGGCCCGGGCAGGACGGTCATCAATTCCTCGACCGCGACGCCCGGGTTGTCGATCACCATCAGCACGGCGTCGATGGTCTCGGCCAGGTTGTGCGGCGGGATGTTGGTCGCCATGCCGACCGCGATGCCCGCGGCGCCGTTGACCAGCAGATTCGGGATGCGCGCCGGCAGCACCTGCGGCTCCGACTCGGAGCCGTCGTAGTTCTCGACCCAGTCGACGGTGTCCTTGTCGATGTCCTCGCGCAGCATCTCCTCGGCGAGCTTGGTCAGCCGCACCTCGGTGTAGCGCATGGCCGCCGGGCTGTCGCCGTCGATCGAGCCGAAGTTGCCCTGGCCGTCGACCAGCGGGCAGCGCATCGAGAAGTCCTGCGCCAGGCGCACGACGGTGTCGTAGATCGGCCCGTCGCCGTGGGGATGGTACTTACCCATGACGTCGCCGACGATGCGCGCCGACTTCTTGTACGGGCGATTGGCGCGGTTGCCGCTCTCCCACATGCCGTAGAGCACGCGGCGATGCACGGGTTTGAGGCCGTCGCGCACGTCGGGCAGCGCGCGGCCGATGATCACGCTCATCGCGTAGTCGAGGTAGCTGCGCTTGAGCTCGTCCTCGATGTCGACGACCGGAATGGGGGGCAGGCTGGAACGTTCGTCACTCATCGACGCATCGGATCCTTGGCGGAGACGTGGAGGAAAGGGCGATCGCGGTCGCGATGCCGATCAGACGTCGAGGTTCTTGACCTCGAGGGCGTTCTGCACGATGAAGTCGCGCCGGGGCTCGACCTGATCGCCCATCAGGATGGTGAAGGTGCTGTCGGCGGCGATCGCGTCTTCGACGCGCACCTGCAGCAGGGTGCGGCGCTCGGGATCCATGGTGGTTTCCCACAGCTGCTCGGCGTTCATCTCACCGAGACCCTTGTAGCGCTGCACGCTCAGGCCCTTGCGCGCGCGGCTGTAGAGCGCGTCGAGCAGGGCGTCGAGGCGGGCAAAGTGCAGGACGTCGGCGGCGCTGGCCACGTCGGCCGCATCCTCGGCGTCGTCCGGCGTGTCGTCGTCCGCATCCGCGTCACCGGCCGCGTCCTCGGCGGCGCGCAGCGCGGCCATCGGCGTCAGCTCGAAGCGGTTGGCGCCGAGGGCGCGCAGGCCCTCGAGGTTGTTGGCCAGGGCACGGTATTCGGCGCGGGTGAAGAGATCCCAGTCGAGGCGGACGATGCGGTCGACGCCGTCGCGCCGGCTGCGGAAGACGATCGTCGCCGTGCCGTGCTCGGCGTCGCGCTCGACCGCGACGTCGTGGAAGCCGGCTGCTTCGAGCTGCGCCGCAACCGCGGCGACGCGCTCGTCGTCGCGCAGATCGTCCTTGCTGTGCAGGCCGCCGAGCAGCGCGATGCGGACGGCGTCCTCGGGCACGCCGCGCGCCAGCAGGCGCGCCTGATGGCCGCGGAAGATCTCGATCTTGCGCAGGAAGCTGCCGAGCTGCGCGCCGCGCAGCGTGACCACGTCCTCGTCCGCGCCCTCGGCGCCGTCGCCGTCGGCAAAGATGCCGTAGCGCAGCTGCCAGGCGTCCTGGATGCGCTCGACCAGGTAGGCGCTGTAGCCCGCTTCGTCCTTCAGGTAGCGCTGGCGACGCTTGGTCTCGGCGACCTTGAACAGCGGTGGCTGGGCGATGTAAAGATGGCCGCGCTCGATGATCTCGGGCATCTGGCGGAAGAAGAACGTCAGGATCAGGGTGCGGATGTGCGAGCCGTCGACGTCGGCATCACACATGATGATTAGCTTGTGGTAGCGCAGGCGCGCGATGTCGAAGTCCTCGCGGCCGATGCCGGTGCCGAGGGCGGTGATCAGGATCTTGATCTCCTCGGAGCCGAGCATCTTGTCGAAGCGCGCCTTCTCGACGTTGAGGATCTTGCCCTTGAGCGGCAGGATCGCCTGGAAGCGCCGATCGCGTCCCTGCTTGGCGGAACCGCCCGCGGAATCACCCTCGACCAGGAAGAGCTCCGACTTCTCGGGATCGCGCTCGCTGCAGTCGGCCAGCTTGCCGGGCAGGTTGGCGCCGTCGAGCGCGCCCTTGCGGCGGGTCAGCTCGCGCGCCTTGCGCGCCGCCTCGCGCGCGCGCGCGGCGTCGATGCACTTGTCGACGATGCGCCGCGCCGGCTTGGGGTTCTCCTCGAGGAATTCGCGCAGGCGCTCGGTGACGACCTGCTCGACCCAGCCCTTGACCTCCGACGAGACCAGCTTGTCCTTGGTCTGGCTGGAGAACTTCGGATCCTGGATGCGCACCGAGACGATCGCGGTCAGGCCCTCGCGGACGTCGTCGCCGCTGAGGTTTTCCTTGAGGCCCTTGGTCAGGCCGTGCTCGCTGGCGTAGCCGTTGATCGTGCGGGTCAGCGCGGTGCGGAAGCCGGCGAGATGGGTGCCGCCGTCGCGGTTCTTGATCGTGTTGGTGAAGCAGGAGACCAGCTCCTGATAGCCGTCGGTCCACTGCAGGGCGCACTCCACCGTCTCGGCGCCGGTGCCGTCGTCGCGCACGTCCTCGAGATGGATCGGCGACTCGTGCAGCACGGTCTTGTTGCGGCTGAGATGCTCGACGAACGAGCGGATGCCGCCAACGTATTGGAAGTCGACCTCGCGCTCGCTGCGCTCGTCGTGCAGATGCACGTGCACGCCGCGGTTGAGGAACGACAGCTCGCGCAGGCGCTGGGCGAGCGTTTCGTACTGAAAGTCGAGCACGCTGAAGATGTCGGGATCGGGCTGGAAGCGCACGCGCGTGTCGGTGCGCTCGGTGTCGCCGATCGCCTCGATCGGCCCCTCGGGCACGCCGCGGTGGTAGACCTGGTGCCAGACCTCGCCGTCGCGGCGGATCTCGAGCTCGAGTTCCTGCGACAGCGCGTTGACCACCGACACGCCGACGCCGTGCAGACCGCCCGACACCTTGTAGACGTTGTTGTCGAACTTACCGCCGGAGTGCAGCTCGGTCATGATGACCTCGGCCGCCGAGCGCCCCTCGCTCTCGTGATGGCCGACCGGGATGCCGCGTCCGTCGTCGGCGACGGTGACGCTGTTGTCGGCGTGGATCATCACGTCGACGCGCGAGCAGAAGCCGGCCTGCGCCTCGTCGATCGCGTTGTCGACCAGCTCGAAGACCATGTGATGCAGGCCGGAGTGGTCGTCGGTGTCGCCGATGTACATGCCCGGACGCTTGCGCACCGCCTCGAGGCCCTTGAGGACCTTGATGTCGGAAGCGGTGTACGACGCGTCCGGATCGAGCGCCGGACTGGTGTCGGCCGCATACTCTGCGACGTCGGCGGGAGCGAGAGGTTCGGTCGATTCGGACATAGTCGATCCAGGAAGCACAGCGCGCAGAAGCGTCGAGCGGAGGCTCGGGACCGCCGCGCGGCGCGGTTGATCAGCGGGGGATGAAGCGGACGATATGAACGGAAACCGGAGCGGGGGTCAGTACGGGTGAGATGCGCGTTCGCGCGCGTTCTCCGGCGGTCAAGCGATCGATTGATCCTATCACAGACGGGGCGTCCGAAAGCGGCGGAAACGGCCGCTGGGGCAGGCATTTGCGGGCTTGTCGGACGCGCGTCGCGGCGCGTCCTGCGCTATCGTTGCAGGCGATGAGCGAGACACCCCGTCGACCGGGCCGCAACCGGCGATTCCAGCGCTTCGTGCGGCGTCAGCGGCGCCGTTCCGGACGGCTGATGCGCCGGCTCGCGAACGCGCCGCGCATGCGTCGCCTGGGGCGCTGGCTGGCGCCGTGGCGGCGCAGCGCCGAGTTCACCCTGGCCAAGCGTTTCGGCCTGGCGAACCAGGAAGATCGCCTGTTCTTCCTGCTGATCCCGACGGTGGGCGCGATCTCGGGCCTGCTCGGCGTCGCGATCCACAAGCTCATCGACCTGCTGCGGCTGGCGCTCTACGGCGACATCCAGCTGCTCGCCGCCGCGCCCGCGCTCGAGCCGCTGCATTTCCTGAGCGCCCTCGCGATCGGCGGCGTGCTGGTCGCGCTCGTGGTCGGGCTGACCGGCGAGACCGTGTCGGGCAAGGGCATGGGCATGCTGATCGAGTCGGTGGCGGTGCACGGCGGACGCGTGCCGATGCGGCCGGTGGTGCTGCGCGCCATCACCGCCGTCGCGACCGTCGGCTGCGGCGGCTCGCTCGGCCGCGAAGGGCCGATGATCCGCCTGGGCGCGGCGCTCGCCTCGCAGTTCGGCGTGCTCGCCCGGCTGCCGCCCCACCGCGTGCGCATTCTCCTCGGCTGCGGCGCCGCGGCCGGCCTGTCGAGCGTCTACAACATCCCGATCGGCGGCGCGCTGTTCGCGATGGAGGTGATCCTCGGCAATTTTGCGCTCGAGATCTTCGGTCCGATCGTCGTGTCGTCGGTGGTCGCAACCCTGATCGTGCGCACCTTCGAGGGCAACACGCCGATCTACGCCGCCGCCGATCTGCCCTACGCCGGCGGCTGGGAGATGCTCACCTTCGCCCTGCTCGGCATCGCCGGCGCGGTGGTGGCACTGCTGTTCACTGTCGCCATGCGGCTCGGGCGGGAAGGCTTCGCCAAGCTCGGCGTCCTGCCCAACTGGCTCAAGCCGCTGCTCGGCATGCTGCTGCTCGCCAGCGCGGTGATCGCCACCGGCTTCTACAAGGTGCTCGGCTCGGGCGAGGAGCTGATCGTCACGATCGTGCGCGAGCCGCAGCCGGTGCAGCTGCTCCTGCTGCTCGCGCTCGCCAAGCTGCTCGCCACCGCCCTGACCATCGGTTCGGGCGGCTCGGGCGGCCTGTTCACGCCATCGCTCGCGGTCGGTGCCTGCCTGGGCGCGGCCTTCGGCCACGCGATGGCCCTGCTGCTGCCGGGCCAGGTGTCGTCGGCGGGCGTCTACGCCGCGGTCGGCATGGCCGCGGTCGCCGCCGGCACCACCCACGCGCCGATCAGCGCCTCGCTGATCCTCTTCGAATTCACCGGCAACTACGACCTGATCCTGCCGCTGATGCTGGCCGCGATCCTCAGCGGCAGCGTGGCGCGCGCGCTCTATCCCTACTCGAGCTACACCGACGGCCTCCATCGTCGCGGCGTCGACGTCAGCTTCCGCATGGAGGAGGCGGCGCTCTCGGGCCTGCGCGTGCGCGATCTGCCGCGCACCCGCGGCATCACCCTGGCGCCCGACGCGACCTACAAAGAGGTCGTCGACGCGTTTTTGCGCAGCCATCGCCAGCGGCTCTTCGTGGTCGACGCGCAGGGCACGCTGGTCGGCCAGGTCTCGCTGCACGTGATCAAGCACGCGCTCGACGATCCGGGCTCGCTTGCCGTCGTGCTGGCGCACGATCTGATGACGCCCGTGCACCACGTGCTCGGCCTCGACGACCGCATGGGTCGCCTGGTCAATCTCTTCGCCGAGGTCGACAACGAGCGTCTGCCGGTGATCGACCCGAGCAGCGGACGCTTCGAGGGCAGCCTCGCCAAACGCGATCTGCTGGCGGTCTACGCGCAGGAGGTGCTCGGCCGCCCGGCGATGATGGCGACCTTCGTGCGCGCGGACGATCCGGGCAAAGATCACGTGCCGCTGCCGCCCGATTTCGCGCTGCGCATGATCGGCGTGCCCGACACGCTCGACGGCCAGACCCTGGCGCAGGCGCGCCTGCCGCAGCGACGCGGCCTGCGCGTGATCCAGGTCAAGCGCGTCGCCGACGACGGCGGCGAGACGCGCATCGTGCCCGACGGCGACACGACGCTGCGCGCCGGCGATCAGCTGGTGGTGATCGGGCCGCGGGCGACAATCGACGATCTCGAGATGCTGCCGTCGAGCGACGGCGTCACCGCGGGCGACGTCCGCGCCGCGGAGGCGACCGTCGCGCGGGCGCGCGCCGAGCAGCCCGCGGATCAGTGATACGACTTGATCGAGAAATGCGCTTCGACGTCTTCGATGTCGTTGCGTGACGAGCCGGCGACCACGGCCGAGAGGAAGAAGGTGTAGTCCTTGAGCTGGAACGACGCCTCGAGGCCGCCGCCGAAGTCGGGGAAGTAGCGGTCCCAGTCGGCGTAGACGTCCTTGTCGAAGCCGGCAGTGCCGAGGCCGGCGTACAGCACCCAGTGGACGCTGTTCCAGGTCAGGCCGAGAAAGCGGCGCGCGTCGCTCTCGAACCACGGAATGAACCACTCGACGGTGGTCAGCGCCAGCTCGGTGCCGCGGATGTCGTTGTCGACGCCCTTGAGGTTCTCGCGTCCGCCGAGCTTGAAGAGCTCGTTGCGCGGCACGGCGAAGCGGTCGCCGACGAACGGCGCGACGACGTCATCGCGGATCTCTTCTTTGAACAGGAACGAGCCGGCGCGCAGGCGGCCGACGACGAACATGCGCGGGCCGACGTCGACCCGCTTGAGGGCCTCGATGCGCAGCGAGAGATAGTCGAAATCGCCGCCCAGGAAGTCGAAGCCGTAGGTCAGCGCCGTGGTGAAGCCCATCTGCCCCGGCCCGATCTTGCGATGGGCGGTGAACAGGCGATCGACCCGCGCGCGGGTGTTGCCGACGATCGCGTTGGAGCGCGAATCGTTCGGGGTGCCGCGCTGGAAACCGAAGCGGACGAAGGTGTTGGTGCGGTTGGCGGTGAACCGCAGCTCCTCTTTGCTGGTCGAGAGGCGATCGACCTGGGCGAGCAGGAAGGTGCGGTGATGCTGATCGAAAGGCCAGGTGATGAAGCCCAGATAGCCCCGCACGCGCTCGAAGTCGTTGTCGAAATCCTCGAGGTCCTCGAACTCGACCGTGTCGAAGACGCTGAACTCGTAGACCCGCTTGTAGCCGTAGTAGCGATAGCGCAGAAACGCCGAGAGATCGCCGCTGACGAAGCGGTATTTGATCTGCCCCTCGAAGAAGGCGTCTTTGATCATGCGGCTGAGGCGCAGATCGAGCTCGCCCTC
>JBCCOR010000153.1:0-9132 GCA_039025295.1 Acidobacteriota bacterium | reverse complement strand
GTTGCGCAGCACCGCCAGCGGATCGCCGTCGGTCAGCTGGGTGAGCAGGCCGAGCGGACCGGTGAGGTGTTCGTTGAGGCTGGTGAGGTTGATCAGCGTGCGGACGTTGTTCTCGGTCCGGGTCGGCTCGACGCCGTCGGGATAGACGCGGCAGAGATTCTGCGGCGTGCCGTCGTAGGCGGCACCGCTGGCGGTCAGGGTGGGCGCATTGAAGGCCGCGTCGTCGAGGCAGTCGACGACGCCGCGCGTGTCCTTGCCGTGCATCGCGCGCGCGGCAAGGCCGCGCAGGCAGGCGTCGGCCGCGTCGCTGGTGAACGCCCAGCCCGTGGCGGGGGCCGGCTGCGGATCGACGCAGTCGGGCAGGTTGTCGACGTGCTCGAAGGTCGCCCAGACGAACTCGGGATGGGTCTCGGTGCTGCGCATCAGGTGGAAGCCCACCAGGCCCAGACGGACCGGCGTCGCCGAGACGCCCTCGATCTCGGTCTCGAGCGTGATGTAGCGCGGCGCTTCCGCGTCGGTGATCTGGCGCCAGGCGGTCTTGAGCTCCATCGCGCCAGTCGGGAAGCGCGTGGCGTCGGTCGCCGCGCACAGCGTGCGGTTGTAGTGCGTCAGCGCGAAGACGATGTTGACGTAGCCCGCGGCCGCCTGCGCCGCGGTGCGCTGGGCGTAGAGCACGTAGTTGCCGCCGGCCTGGCCGATCTGGTCGGCGAGCACGTCCGCCGGCTCGGTCGAGATCGTGTCGAGTACGTCGCACTCGTTGGGCGTTTGCGCGTAGATCGGCAGCGTTTCCCAACGCCGCGGGACGCGCCCCTCAGCGAACGGCGCGACCGCGGCGCCGGTTGGCGCGGCGCGCAGCGCGGGCTGGGCGAGATGCAGCAGCCACTGCCAGGCGAACTGATGGAAACCGCAGTTGGTCTGCTGGTCGAGCGGCACGCCCGGGCTGTCGCCGACGCTGCCGATGTCGGCCGGCGGCACGTGCAACGGATCGAGCCAGCTGGCGTCGGCGAGGCAGAGCGGGACCTCGGCGTCGTTGGGCAGCAGCGCCTGGGCGAAGCCGGACGAGGCGATGAGCGCAGTGCTCAGCAGGAGCAGGACGGCGCGGAGGGACAGATTGCGGCGAATCGGGAACATGGCAGACAACTCTCGAAAGCGGTCGACGATCGCGCCGGTGGGCGCGGGAGCGAAGCGCAGGCACATGACGAAATCAGCAGGCTGTGCAGGTGACGAATCTGTGCAACCAATTTAGCAAAGCTGGTGCCATCGTCAACATCACGCGCCGGGCCAAAGGCACGACCGAGAAAACGAAAAAATGCGCGTGTGATCGAAACAATCACACGCGCCAGACCGAATGAGGGCTGTACGCAGCGCGTCACCGTGGTGTCGCGCCATGTCGGCAGATGTCAGCCATCGCTGACGACATCTGCCGTCTTACGGTGCTGCGCTACATCCAGCCCCGCACTCAGCGCTTGTCATGCGCCGGGATCGGCGCAAGAACGTGGGAAGGGGTTGCCGGCGTCGTCGCACGGCGCGTCGCCGCAGCGCGCGGCGCGGCGTCGTCGGTCGACGCGGTCGCGCTGGCGGTGTTGTTCGGCCAGCCCTTGGGCTGGATCGTCGACCAAATGTGGCTCAGCTCCGTCGTGTAGGCCGAGCCTTTCGTCGGGTCGTAGACGTGGCAGCTGAAGCAGTGCGGCACGTTGGCGTCGGGCGCGCGCTCGATCTTGCCGTTCTCGACCGTGAACGTGCCCTGATGGAAGGTCTCCATGGTCGCGTTGGTCAGCACCAGCGAGCCGCGCAGGTTGCTGGCGTCGGTCGAGGCCATGCCGTCGTTCGTCCAGATCGCGCCGACGTTGACGTAGTTCTTGAACACCGCCAGCGGATGATCGTCCGACAGCTGCGTCAAGAGGCCCTCGGGGCCGACGAGCTGGGCGTTGAGCCGGTCGATGTTGGCGTTGTTCTCGACGTTGTTCGACGTCGCCTCGGGCTCGGTGCCGTTGCGGTAGACGCGGCAGATCTCCTGCGGCGTGTCGGAGAGCTTGGCCGTGCTGGCGGTCGCGGTCGGCGTGTTGAATTTCATCTGGGCCAGGCAGCTGCTCATCTTCGGCTGGCGCGCCAGGCATTCGGCGCCTTCGCTGCTGGTGAAGGCCCAGCCGGTCGCGGGCGTCGGCTGCGGATCGACGCAGTCGGGGACGTTGTCGCGATGCTCGAAGGTCGCCCAGACGAACTCGGGATGGGTGGCCGTGCTGCGCACCAGATGGAAGCCGACGAGGCCGAGCTGGATCGGATCGGGCGACACGCTGTCGACCGACGCCTGGATCGTGTAGTAGCGCGCCGCTTCGTCGTCGGTCACCTGCTTCCACGAGGTCTTGAGCTCCATCGTGCCGGGCAGGAAGCCCTTCGCCGTCGCCTCGCACTCGGTGCGGTTGTAGCGCACGATGTAGAAGACGACGTTGACGAAGTCGTTCTCGGCCTGGACGTCGGTCATCTGCGCGTAGAGCACGTCCTGGCCGCCGGCCTGGCCGATGCTCTCGGGCACCGTCGGCTGGAAGGTATCGGCGTTGGCCTTCTGGCCGCGGACGAAGATGCCCGCGCCGTCGTGGGTCGAGGTTTCCGCAATGCTGTCGCAGGCGTTCGCCGCGCCGGTGTAGAGCGGCAGCGTCTCCCAGCGCCGCGGCTCCTCTTCTTGCGGGTTGGCCGGCTGGGCGAGGCTCAGGAACCACTGCCAGCTGAATTGGTAGAACGCGCAGTTGGTCTGCTGGGCGACGGGCGTGCCCGGACCGTTGCCGTCGCTGCCGATGTCGGCCGGCGGCACGTGGCCGAGGGCAAGCCAATCGGCGTTCGCGTTGCACGGTGCGACGTCGGCCGCCGCGGCCGGCAGGGCGAGCGCCGCCGCGAGCAGCGCCAGGGTCAGCGTGAGGCGCAGGCGCCCCGTACGCCCGCGGGGATCTCGACGTGTTTCGAGCATTGCGGTTCTCCTCGAGAAAAGCAGATCGTCTCGTCCAGCGAGCCGATGGTTCATCTCTCAGAGAGAGCAAGCACGATGCCAAGGCGCGGGGCGCGCGCAAATCGCTACGAATGATTTTTTTCGGAGAATCACTCATTGAAAAAAGAGAATTCAGCGTCCGATCGCCTCCACCGACACGTCGCCGACACGTCGGCGGCACGTCGACGGGGCGATCGATCGGCGTCAGCGCGCAGGCTGCGGCTGCAGCCCGCCCGCCGCGGGCGCGGACGACGTCCGCAGCAGGCGCGCGGCAACCACCGCGTGCAGGCCGAGGAAGATCGGCGCGACGAAGAACGCGGCGTACATCACGCTGTGGTGCGGACCGATCTGCGGCAGCAGCACAAAGGCGATGCCGAGCGCGACGCAGACGATGTCGAGCACGCCGAAGAGCGTCGCCAGCCAGGCGCCGAAGCGATACGTGTGACCCTGCGCCCACACCACCGCCGCCATCATCGCCAGGAAGCCCGCGGTGACGTGGCTCAGGCCGTCGGCGATGCCGAACGCCGGCGGCATGACGCCGACCACGCCCTGGACGAGAAAACCCGCACCGAGAAAGACCCGCAGCCCCTGCGGCACCAGCAGCAGCTCGAGCGGCAGCGCGTCGAGCACCACGCGCAGCGGACGCGTGAACATCAGCGCGGTCACGCCGCCGACGACGGCGAGCAGAATGGCGAAGAACGCCGCGCCGCCGATGTCGGCCGGGAACAGGCGCTCCTGCGAAACGGTGGCGATCAGCAGCATCAGCCAGGCGGCGAAGGTGACGCCGACGCCGATGCGCAGGCGCGCGGACGCCCCGCCGATGCGCAGCAGCTGGAGCGCCAGGAGCGCGGTGATGACGTTCATGATCAGGACGAAGATGGTGGTGAGCATGACAGCCATGGTTCAAGAATCCTCGTGCGGGGTGGATGGGTCGGTCGAAGCGTTTGCGGAATCGGTCGGATCGTCGCCGGTCGAACCGTCGCCGGACGGGCGCACCAGCGCGCGCAGCATCGTCTGCGTGCCGCGCAGGGCGGCGTCGAGCCGCGACGGATCGCGATGGACGCGGGCGAGCACGTAGCCGCCCTGCACCGACGCGACGAGCGCGTCGACGAGCGCAGTGCGATCGACGTCGGGCGCCAGGCGTCCGTCCGCGGCCAGCCGTGCGACGCACCGGCCCAGCGCGTCGGTGAGGCCGTCGAAGTAGCGCGCGACCGGACGGGCGATCTCGGGCAGATCGATCGCGGTCTCGGCGGCGTGACGACCGAGGCGGCAGCCGCGCAGCGCGTCGCGCGGCTGGCTCAGATAGCGCGCGAGCGCGCGCAGCGGATCGTCACCGTCGGCGATCGCATCCACGAGCGCATCGACCGACGCGAGCATGGCGTCACAGGTCTGGTCGAGAGCCTGCGAGGCGAGATCGAGCTTGCCCGTGAAGTGGTGGTAGAAGCTGCCCTGCCCCGCGCCGGCGCGGGCCTGGATGGCGCGGGGACTGGTGGATTCGTAGCCCTGCTCCCAGAGCAAGGCGCGGGTGGCGTCGAGAAGGCGTTGTTTCGCATCCATGTGTACATATTAGTTGGTACAATTTGATGCGTCAACCAATCTTGACTGGCGCGCGCCGCCTCCGCCGCAGTCGCGGCTCGCCGCGACTGCAGCTACGCCTTGTCGTGCTCGATCGCGGCCTTGAGGCGCGACAGCTGCTCGCCGTCGACCTTGCGCGCCATGCGCAGCATCCAGCCGGCGAAGAGCAGGCCGGGGCCCCAGCCCTTCGCGCGGGCGTGCAGATCGACCCGGGTCATGCCGTCGTCGAGCGCGGCGAAGTGGTAGGTGTAGGTCAGCGTCACCCACAGCGCCTTGCTCTCGGCGGCGTGCGTGGTCGGCGGATCGTGGGCGGTCACGCGAATCGCCGCGGTCGCCTCGCGCTTGCCCACGCGGCGGGTCTCACGGAAGATGCTGCCGGCTTTGATCGGCCCCGCGTCCAATTTCTGGACGCGAAGGATGTCGGGGTTCCACTCCCCCATCTTGCTCAGGTCGGTGGCATAGGCGAAGACCTCGGCGGCAGCCGCGTTGATCTGCACACTCTCTTCAAAGGTCGGCATCGGTCGGTTCCTCTCGGGTTCGCTGGCTCTTACAGAATCCTTACATCGCGATCTGCAACCGTGCTGTACAACGTTCGTAATGAACAGCGCTGGACTGTCCAAGCTTTCCGGACCATCAGTGCGCCGCCAACCACGCCGAGGCTGTACCGCATGCAAAAAATCGCGCAGATCTTATCGCGAGCCGTGCTCGTCGCGCCGCTCGCGCTGCTGATGATTCTCAGCGCGACGGGCTGCACCGACGTGCGCGCCAAAACCGAGCCGACCGGCGTCGCCGCACCGCGTCCCGCGGCCGGCGAGCAGACCGCTGCCGCCGATCCGCCGCCGGCCCCCGCATCGAAGCCGGCCGACGACGCGATCGCGGTGACGGTCTATACCGCGCACGTGGCGTCGATCCAGCCGTCGGTGACGCTCAACGGGGAGCTGCGCGCCGACGAGTCGCTCACGCTGCAGACCGAGATCGCCGGGCGCATCGCCGCGCTGCCGCTGCGCGAGGGCCAGCCCGTGCGCGCGGGCGATCTGCTGGTCAAGCTCGACGACACGATCCTGCAGGCGGAGCGCGAGCGGGTGGTCGCCCGGCGCGATCTGGCCGCGGTGCGCGCCGACCGCGCCGCCGAGCTCTTCGCCCGCTCGACGATCAGTGCCGATCAGAACGACGAGGCCGCGGCCGATCTCGCCGCCCTCGAAGCCGAGTTCGCGCTGATCGAGGCGCGCATCGCCCAAACCGAAATCCGCGCTCCGTTCGATGGCGTGATCGGCCTGCGCGCGGTCAGCCCGGGCAGCTACGTCACGCCGACCACGCCGATCGCGTCGCTCGTCCAGCTCGATCCGATCGAGCTCGACATCGACGTTCCCGAGCGTCACGTCGATCAGCTGCGCCGCGGCGCGCGCGTCGACTTCCGGAGCGGACCGTCGGCCGAGACCGTCGACGCCGGCGACGCGACGGACGAAGACGCCCACGTCGGCACGATCACCGCGATCGAGCCGCGCATCGATCCCGAGACCCGCACCGTGCGCGTCCGCGCCGAGGCGCGCAACCCGGGCGGCCGCCTGCTGCCGGGCGCCTTCGCGCGCATCGAGCTGCCGCTCGGCGAAGCGCGCGACGCCCTGCTCGTGCCGGCGATCGCCCTGCAGACCGGCCTCGAGGGCGCGACCCTCTTCGTCGTCGAGGACGGCCAGGCCGCGCTGCGCCGGGTGCGCACCGGCATTCGCACGCGCGCACGGGTGGCGATCGTCGACGGCCTCGCAGCTGGCGAGCAGGTGGTGATCGAAGGTCGCCAGCGCCTGCGCCCGGGCGCGGCGGTCGTCGTCACCGAAGACCGCGCCGCCTCGGCCGACTGATCGATCCGCACCGGAGATTCCACGCATGACCGACCCCTCCCCCGCGTCCGACGGTGTCCACACAGCCGGCGGCGGCTTCCGCCTCTACGCCCTGAGCGTCCGCCGGCCGGTGCTGGCGCTGGTGCTCTCGCTGCTGATCGTGCTCTTCGGGGTGCTCGGCTTCGGCCAGCTCGGCGTGCGCGAATACCCGAGCGTCGATCCGCCGCGCATCACCGTTCAGACCACCTACGTCGGCGCCGACGCCTCGGTGATCGAGGCGCAGATCACCCAGCCGATGGAAGAGAGCGTCAACGCCGTGCCCGGCCTGCGCACGCTGACCTCGACCAGCCGCGAAGGGCGCAGCACCGTGGTGGCGGAATTCGCCCTCGGCACCGATCTCGAAACCGCCGCCAACGACGTGCGCGACCGCGCCGCGCGGGCGGTGCGCGAGCTGCCGCCCGACGCCGAGCCGCCGACGGTCTCGAAGGCCGACGCCGACCGCAGCCCGATCGTCTTTCTCAACATCTCCAGCGAGCAGCGCAGCCTGCTCGAGCTCAGCCGCATCGCCGCCAACGACTTCAAACCGCGACTCGAGACCATCCCGGGCGTCAGCGGCGTCGATATCTGGGGCGAGAAGCGTCCGGCGATGCGCCTCTGGCTCGATCCTGATCGCCTCGCCGCCTACGGCCTGACCGCGGTCGACGTACGCCAGGCGCTGGCGCAGGAGAACGTCGAGCTGCCGGCCGGCCGCATCGAAGGCGCACTGATCGAGATGTCGGTGCGCGCCGAAGGACGCCTGACCACCACCGAGGCATTCGACGATCTCGTCCTGCGCGAGGACGCCGGCCGCCTCGTCCGCCTGCGCGACGTCGGCTACGCCGAGCTCGGCCCAGAAAACCAGCGCACCGTGCTCCGCCGCGACGGCACGCCGATGGTCGGTGTCGTGCTGCGGCCGCAGCCCGGTGCGAACCAAATCGACATCGCCGACGCCTTCTACGAGCGGGTGGCGCAGATCGAGCGCGATCTGCCATCCGACCTGAAACTCGGCATCGGCTTCGACGACAGCGTCTTCATCCGTCAGTCGGTTAGCGAGGTGCGCCAGTCGCTGATCATCGCGCTGACGCTGGTCGTGCTGGTGATCTTCACCTTCCTGCGCGACGTGCGCACGACGATCATTCCGGCGGTGGTCATCCCGGTGTCGCTGGTCGGCGTGCTCGGCGTGCTGGCGCTCGCCGGCTACTCGCTCAACGTGCTGACGCTGCTCGGCCTGGTGCTCGCTATCGGCCTCGTGGTCGACGACGCGATCGTGGTGCTCGAAAACGTCTACGCCAAAATCGAACGCGGCCTCGATCCGATCCGCGCCGGCATCGAGGGCACCAAGGAAATCTTCTTCGCGGTCATCGCCACGACGGCCGTGCTGATCGCGGTCTTTCTGCCGCTCTTCTTCCTCGGCGGACTCACCGGGCGCCTGTTCCGCGAGTTCGCCCTAACCCTCGCCGGCGCGGTGATCATCTCGACCTTCGTCGCGCTTACGCTGACGCCGATGCTGTGCAGCCGCCTGCTGCGTCCGCGCCAGCGCGCGCCGTGGGTGCAGCGCGTCACCGAGCCGTTCTTCGCCGCGCTCACCGCCGGCTATCTGCGCCTGCTCGACGGCTTCTTGCGCGTGCGCTGGATCGCCCCGCTGCTGCTCGCGGCCGCGCTCGGGGCGTCGATGTGGCTCTACCGCGCGCTGCCGGCCGAGCTCGCGCCGACCGAAGATCGCTCGAGCATGCGCCTGAGCGCGACCGCGCCCGAGGGCGCGTCGTACGACTACATGAACGACTATATGCAGCGCCTCGAGGCGCTGGTGCTCGACGAAGTGCCCGAGCGCAGCGCGATGATCTCGGTGACCGCGCCCGGCTTCGGCGCGCGCAGCTCGGTCAACTCGGGCTTCGTGCGCGTGCGGCTGCAGGATCCCGCGACGCGCGCACGCACCCAGGATGCCGTCGCGAAGGATCTGGAGCGCGCGGTCCAGCAGCTGCCGGGCGCGCGCGTCTTCGTGTCGCAGCCGCGCGCGATCAGCGGTGGCCGCAGCCGCCTGCCGGTGCAGTTCGTGCTGCAGGCGCCGAGCTTCGAGCGGCTGCGCGCGATCCTGCCCGACTTCGTCGAGGCGGCCGAGAACGATCCGACCTTCAGCCGGGTCGACGTCGACCTGAAGTTCAACCGACCCGAGCTGCGGATTCAGATCGACCGCGCGCGCGCGCGTGACCTGGGCGTGTCGGCGCGCGCCATCGGCGAAACCCTGCAGGCGGGCCTGGCCGGCCAGCGCTTCGGCGAATTCCTGCTCGAGGGCCGCCAATACCCCGTCATCGGCCAGCTGCTGCGCGCCGACCGCGACGAGCCGCTCGATCTGAGCCGGCTGCAGGTGCGTGCGTCAGACGGTCAGCTGGTGCGCCTCGACAGCATCGCGCAGCTGCGCGAGGCGGTGGCGCCGCCGCAGATCTACCGCTTCAACCGCTACGTGTCGGCGACCGTGTCGGCCGGCCTGGCGCCGGGCGCAACCCTCGGCGACGGCATCGCGGCGATGCGCGCCCTCGGCGCGCGCGTCCTGCCCGAGGACTTCCGCACCGCCCTCGACGGTCCGGCGCGCGACTTCGAGGAGAGCGCCTCGAACCTCGGCGGCATCTTCCTGCTCGCTCTGCTGCTGGTCTATCTGGTGCTCGCGGCGCAGTTCGAGAGCTTCCGCGATCCGCTGGTCATCCT
>JBCCOR010000152.1:0-9254 GCA_039025295.1 Acidobacteriota bacterium | reverse complement strand
TTCGACCGCGCGGCGCTGGCCGACGACCTGCGCGCCGCGGGCGTCGCGGTCGCGCTCGCCGACAGCGTCGACGACGCGCTCGACCGCGCGCGCGCCCTGCTGCGCCCCGACGACGTCGCGGTGACGATGTCGTCGGGCAGCTTCGACGGCCTGCCGCAGCGCCTGCTCGCCGCGCTCGGCGCCGCGGCCGACGCCTGAGACAGAACGCCCGCTGGACGGGCCCGCAGGCCGCCGACGCGCCTTGATAGGGTCGAAGATGCCGTGAGTCCTGCATCCGCTCCATCCGCCTCCGCGACCCCGGGCCCCGCCATCTCTGACGTCCCCGTGGACTGCACGGTCGTCGTCATCGGCGGCGCCTTCAGCGGTGCCTCGTTCGCGCTGCTGCTGCGGCGCTGGTGTCCGGCTGCGAGCGTCCTGGTGATCGAGCGCAGCGCCGAGTCCACGCGCAAGGTCGGCGAGGCGACGGTCGAGGTGTCGGCGTTTTTCCTGCACCGCGTCCTCGGCTGCTACGACCTGCTCTCGCGCGAGCATCTGCCCAAGCACGGCCTGCGCTATTGGCACACCGATGGCGAAGACGAACGCACGCTCGACGACATGAGCGAAACCGGCCCGGCCGAAGTGCCGCGGCTGCCGTCGTTCCAGCTCGATCGCAGCCGGCTCGATCCGGCGCTGCTCGCGCGCGCGCAGCAGGAAGGCACCCGCGTCGCGCGGCCCGCGCGGGTCGACGCGGTCGAGCACGGCTGGCCGCGCTCGACCGTGCGCTGGACCGACGCCGCCGGCGCGCGCCACGCCACCACCTGCCGCTGGGTGATCGACGCCTCCGGCAAGCACGCCTTCCTCGCCCGCCGCCTGCGCCTGCAGACGCGCGAGGAGCGCCATCCGGTCGCCGCGGTCTGGGGCCGCTGGACGGGCGTCGCCGATCTCGACGGGCCTGAGATCCTGGGCCCCGACCTGGCCTATCCACTCCTGCCCGAGATCGCCGCCGCGCGCCGGCTCGGCACCAACCAATTCTGCGGCGACGGCTGGTGGTGCTGGGTGATTCCGCTCGCCGGCGGCGAGACCAGCATCGGCGTCGTCTACGACAAGACGCGCTACGAACTGCCCGGCACCGAGCGCGATCGTTTCGTGCGCTACGAGCGCTTCCTGCGCACCCAGCCCGGCCTGCGCGAGCTGGTCGCCGATGCCGCGCTCGACCCGGGCGACCGCATGGCCTACGGCCATGTGTCCTACCGCACGTCGCAGTACATCGACCGCGGCTGGGCGCTCCTGGGCGACGCGGCGAGCTTCATCGATCCGTACTACAGCCCGGGCCTCGACCACGCCTCGATCACGATCTACGCCACGGCGCGCCTCGTGGCCGACGATCTGCTCTGCGCGCTCGACGACGATGTGCTCGCGGCGCGGGTCGCGCAGCACGACGCGCGCTTCCTGCGCTCCTACGAGCGCTGGTTCGACGGCCTCTACCGCGGCAAGTACGAAATCCTGGGCGACGCCGAGCTCACCGCCTGCGCCTTCGTCTTCGACACGGCGATGTACTACCTGGGCGTGGTCACGCCGATCTACCGCGACGTCGAATCGCTCGCCCATCCGCCCTTCGGGCTCGAGCTGCCGCAGGCGACGGTCGCCTACCGCACGATGCGCTTCTTCAACCGGCGCATGCAGCGCATCGCCGCCGTGCGCCGACGCTACGGCGTCTACGGTCGGCGCAACGTCGGACGCCGCCAGCTCGACGGCACGCCCGGTCTCGGCCGCGAGGCGGTCGGCATGCTGCGTCGCGGCCTGCGGCTGTGGCTCGGCCTCGAGCTGCACGCCCTCGGGCTTCGCCTCGGCTTCGGCCGCGGCGCGGCGCAGCCGTCCGGGCCGCAGCAGGCCGCCGCGGCCCCGTCCTAGCTAGCGCAGTACCTTCCTAGCGCGGCGGCGGCGCGCCCGCGTCGAGCACGTCGTACGACGGCACGAAGGTCAGCGCGCGTCGCGCCAGGAACGCTTCGTCGAAGGCGTCGGTGAGCACGTCGCCGTCGGCGTCGTTGGCCACCGGCAGGCCGACCGCGTAGAGCAGCGTCGGCGCCAGATCGACCGGATGCGCGCGTCCGACCGCGGCCTCTTCGCCGCGCGCGCGCACGCCCTCGCCGAGCATCATCAGCAGGCCGTCGGCGCGGCCGTCGACCGTGCCGCCGACCGGCGGCGGACCGCCCAGGCGCGCGCGCAGGGCGCGCCAGCCCGCGCGCGTCGTCAGCGTGCGCGGATGCACCGCGGGCGCGCCCGCGCCGCTCGCCGAGGTCACCACCAGCAGGCGCGGCGGTGGCAGGCGCTCCCAGAGGCGGGCGAGGAAATCGTCGAGATGCTCGTAATAGGCCGAGAGCAGCTGCGCGGCGCGCTCGGTCGCGGGCGTGCGCGTACCGCTGTCGCGCACCGCGGCGAAGCCGCCGTAGGTTTCGGCCGAGAGCGACGCCAGCCCCGGCAGCGTGACGAAGAGCGCCTGCGCGTCGACGTCGGGCTCGACCACCGACAGCGCCAGCGACTCGCGCCACAGATCGAGCGCCAGCCACGACAGCACCTGCGGATCGGGATGGCGGCCGAAGCGCGCGGTCGCCTCGTGGCCGATCTCGTCGAGGCGTCGGCGGTAGAGGCGCAGCCGCTCGGCGACGCCGGTCGGCGCCTGCAGATCGCCCGCGCCCTCGAAGAACGGCTCCGGCACCACCGTGCGCACCGCCGGGTCGGTCGGCGTGATCAGCGGCCAGCCGATCACCGCGGTCGGCAGATTGAGGCGGCTGAGGATCGTCCACAGCGGCAGCGCCCGGCGATCGCGCGCGTCGACCGCGCCCAGCGGCCACGTGCCCCACCAGCGAAAGCCGAGGCCGCGCGGCAGCAGCAGCAGATGCTGATCCGGACCGAGCGACGGCGCCGCCCAGCGGCGCGCGCCGACGATGCCGTGGCGGAACGGATGCTTGCCGGTGGCGATCGACGTCCAGCGCGCGGCGCGCACCGGCGCGCCCTGGGGCTGCATGCGCGCCGTCCAGCCGTCGTCGCGCAGGCGGGCGAAGAACGGCAGGCGTCCTTCCTCGACCAGCGGCAGCACGGCGTCGAGGCTGGCGCCTTCGAGGCCGACGACGGCGAGATGCAGCGGCGGGCGCTCGGGGATGGTGGTCGCGCGCGGCAGCGCCCAGGCGGTCGGATCGAAGGCTTCGCGGCGCTCGAAGGCGGCGTAGATCGACGCCAGCGCGAGCGCGGTGTAAAGCACCCGGCTGCGGATGCCGTAGGGCCGTCGGCGCGCGCGGTGCAGGAGCGCGGTGTAAAAGCCGACGACGGCCGTGATGCCGACCCACACGCCGAGGCGCAGCAGGCGCCGGTTGATGCCCGGCGGCAGATCGTAGGCGTAGAGCGCGGCGTGGCCCCAGGCGGCGACGACGGTCAGCGCGAGGACCAGCGTGAGCGTCCACGGCAGGGCGCGCAGCACGCGCGTGGGCTGGCGCAGCCAGGGGGCGTGCAGCAGCAGGCTGAACAGGCCGAGCGCGGGCGCGTACAGCGCCATCGTCGCCGCCAGGGTGCGCGGCGAGAACGGCAGATGCGGATTGAGAAAAAAGAGGAGATTGGCCAGGTGGATCCCGGCCAGCACGCCCGGCGCGACCGCAGCCGCAATCGCGCGCCGTCGCAGGGTTGCGGCCGATTGCGATGGCGCGGTTGGCGCGTGGGCGCCCTCAGCCGACTCGCTCACGCGCGGGGCCGGCTCACATCGAGCTGCGTCACATCAAGAAGATGTCTCGATCGATATTGATCTTCACGTTCCACTCGTAGGTGTAGACGATCAGGTCGACCGGAACGACGAACTCGGCCTTGACGCGGGCGCGCTTCAGGTTCTTGTCGATGTCGAGATTCTCGCGTCCGACCGGCAGATCGAGATCCTTGGCGTGCTTGAGAATCAGGTTGCGCAGCTGACGTTCGTCGGCGCGCGGGTTGAGCTGAATGCTCTCGACGATCTTGTCCTTGAACTGCGTGATGGTGATCCGGGTCGGAATGACCTGGAAGCAGACCATGGCGAACAGGCCGGCCAGCAGCAGCCACATGATGCATCCGGCCTTCCCTTCCCCCGACGCATGCGCGCGCATCTTCATCATCATTTCGACGTTCTCCTGATCGATCGACCGGTTTCGAGACTGCGACGACGTCAGCGGACGACGGTCAGCATGCGCGACCAGCGCGTGGCGCGCAGTCGCGACACACCGTCGCGTCGCGTCGTCGGCTCGGTATCTATCGGCATTGTATCCCAGGTCCCGGCGGTGATCGCGTTGATCGGCCGGGTCTCACGATCGTCGGTCGACCAATAGATCAGCCACGCCCGACCGACGACGTGGCTCGCCGGCACCGGTCCCCAGAAGCGCGAGTCGTTCGACAGATCGCGGTTGTCGCCGAGGCAGAAATAGTGCGCGGGCGGCACGACGTAGGGCCCGAAGTTGTCGCGGTAGCGGTAGCGCTCTTCGAGGAAGTGGGAGTTCGAGAACGTGCGTTCGTCGCCGCGCAGGGTGTAGCGAAAGTCGTCGACCGGCGCCTCGTTGACGTGCAGGGTCTTGTCGACGATCTCGATGCGATCGCCGGGCAGGCCGACGCAGCGCTTGACGAATTCGCGTCGCGGATCGCGCGGGAAGCGAAAGATCACAACGTCGCCGCGGCGCACGTCGCGCACGGGCAGCAGATGCGTGAACCACGGCGGATCGGGATCGCCGAGGTGATCGCGGTAGATCGTCTTGTTGATCAGGATGTGATCGCCGACCTGGAGGCCCTCGGCCATCGACGACGACGGAATGCGGTAGGCCTGAAGCAGGAAGGTGCGGACAAAGGTCGCCAGCAGCACGGCGAGGACGAGGGCCTCGGCGTAGTCGCGCAGCAGGCTGGGGCGCCGGGCCACGTCGCTAGCGGATGAGTTGGAAGCTCCGCGACCAGCGACTCTCGCTGAAGAAGCCGCCGACGGTGCGTCCGAGCTGGACGAGCTTGTGCCCCCAGCCGCGCCAGACGCCGTCGGGGGTCTCGCCGCCGAACGACCAGTAGATCATCAGGGCGCGTCCTTTGATCAGGCTGCGCGGCACGGTGCCCCAGAAGCGCGAGTCGTTGGAGCGATCGCGGTTGTCGCCGAGGAAGAAGTACTCACCTTCGGGCACGGTGAACGGCCCGAAGTTGTCGCGCAGGCGCACCTGGGCCGAGAGATAGGGCCGGTTGGGGAAGATCCGCGGGTCGACGTGCTGGGTGTAGCTGTCGTCGACGACGGGCTGGTCGTTGACGTAGAGCACCTTGTCGACGATGCGGATGGTGTCGCCGGGCAGGCCGAGGCAGCGCTTGACGAGGTCGGTGCGCGGATCTTCGGGCGAGCGGAACACGACGATGTCACCGCGCTCGACGTCGCGGTTGGGCGAGAGGAGTCGGCTGACGGGGTCGTTGGTGTGGCCGTAGAGATAGCGATTGACGAAGAGATGATCGCCGATCAGCAGGGTCGACTCCATCGATCCGCTGGGGATGTAGAAGGTCTTGACCAGGAAGGTGTTGGAGAAGCCGAGGAAGATCGCAGCGATGAGCAGCGCCTCGACGTATTCGCGCACGGTCGAGCGCTGGAGGGGCGGGTATTCGGTCTTGGCCATGGATTGAGGAGCGTGCGCGGCCGTCGGGGCCGTCAGTCGAAGTCCCAGGGTCGTTCGGGCGGTCCCTTGTCGGGATCGGCCTTGGCGCGTTTGAGGTTCTCGGCGAACTTGGCTTCCATCAGCCGATCGCGATCTTCGAGGGCGCCCATCTCACGCGTGAAGACGTCTTCGGCGCGTGCCTTGCCGCGATCGATCTCGGCGAAGAGGCTGTCGAAGTCCTTGCCGCCGGCGATCGGCTTGTCGGGCTCGATGCACTGCAGCACGTGTCCGGTGCGCACATCGACCCGCAGCTCACCGTCGCAGCTGGGGCAGGTGACGGTGATCACGTCCGGGGCTGCGTCGTCGTCGGGGCGGTCGGGGGCGTCGTCGGCGGTCATGGAGAGGAGTGTAGCAGGGGCGCTGCGGCGCCGTCGTGCAGCGTGATACGTCCTTCCAGGCTTCGGCAGAACGCATGCCTCGACGGCGGACGCTCGGCGTGAATGCGCTTGTGCGCGTTGTCCTGCTCGACGGCCGTTTGGCGATAGCGCTCGGCTTCGCATCGGAGCCGGGCCGCCGTTTGCACGACCTCGATGTCCGGGCGCTGCGTCGCCCAATGGAAGAGGTTGGGAAATCGATGCACCACGTCGACGCCGCGCCAGGGCGTCCGCCCGTCGGGGCGGTAGGCGCCGAGGCGGAGACTGATGACGGTCGTTGTCGATTCGGTCGATGGCTCGATCGTGCGAAACAGGTCCTCGTGCGCCGCCGGATCGTACTCGACCAGACCGCCGTCGATCGCGATCCGCAGCAGCGCGTCGACTTCGCGCTCGGTGAGCATCCGCATGAGGTCGTACGCGACCGTGTCGCGCGTCCACCGCTGCATCGCCAGGCGGCCGTCGCGGAAGAGCGCGAATTCGTCGGGGGCGCGCTGCTGCGGCTGCACGATGTGCAGGCTCAGGACCGGCCTGAACGAACCCAGCGGCAGGACGAATTCGGACTGCGCGGACCTCGACGCCTCAGCGGTCGCGGCACGCTCGGCGCGCGCGCGGCCCCACCAGCCGACGGCCAGCAGGACGAGCAGCGAGACGAGGAGTGCGTAGCGCATACCCGATCGGACCGCGACGCAGCAGCGCAGGTTCCCCGAAACGCAGAACCGGACGGCCGGCCCTTCGACCGAACCGTCCGGTGATCATCGCGCACCCGGTGGACGCTACGCGCAAGACGCGCGCCCGATCAGCGCTCGATGCGGACCTCGCCGATGCGCCCGCGCGCCTTCAGCGTCAGGCGCGGCGCGTCGTCGGGCAGGTCGGGACCGTCCGAGCGGTCGACGCGGCGCTCGCCGATCATGATGTCGGTGCCGGTGACGTCGACGTGCGCCGTCTCCGGCAGCCAGACGTTGGCCTCGCCGATGCCGATCTCCATCTCGACCGAGGCGTCGTTGCGCCACGCGCCGTCGAGATCGACCAGGAATTCGCCGATGCGGTGGCTCACCGAAATCGTCGACGGACTGCCGTTGCCCAGGTTGCGCAGCTCGGTTTCGCCGGTGCCGCTGTTCACGCGGAATTCCTTCATCGGATACGGCGTCGGCTCGCGGAACTCGAGGAAGTGCTCGCCCGCGCCGTAGCGCACGTCGACCGACGTCAGCCACAGGCCGCCGAGATCGGTTTCGCTCTCGCCGAGCGCGATCTCGCCCGACAGCCGGATCGGACGCCCGCGCGGAATCGTGATCGTCGCGCGGTTGCGGTTGCCGCTGCCGCCCTTGAAGAGCATTCCGAGGAAGCCGCCCTTCGGTCGCAGCGTGACCTCGTAGCGCCAGCTGCCGTCGTTCTGCTCGGTGTAGGTCTCGCGCAGCGCCAGGCGACTCGTGTCGTAGTCGGCCTCGACCTCGATGTCGCTGCCCGGCGGACCCGGCTGGATGATGAAGGAGCCCGCCTCGAGGTTGATGACCACGTCGCCCACGGCCGCGTCGGGCGGCACGTCGGGCACGGCCGGCAGCGGCATGATGTCGGGCACGGCCGGCGCGTCGGGATCCGATGGGAGATCGGCCGATCCGGGGATCACCAGCGCCGGATCGTCGGGCAGATTCTGGCGGAAGTTCGCCTGCTCGGGCGCAGCTTCCTCGTCGACGGTGACGCGCACCGCGCTCACCACCAGGCCGAAGCCGACGAAGAGAACGATCAGGGTCAGGCAGCCGAAGCAGCCGTACTTCAAGCAGCCGGTGAGCGAGGAATCTGCCATGTGCAAGGCTCCAGGGATACGCCAGAGATGCGAAACCGCCGCGCGTGCGCGACGGTTGGGACGGACCAACATTTTCTGTACGCAGGTCGCGCGGTCAGGGTTGCGATCGGCCGCGGCCGCGCGTTTGACCGCTTCCCGCCCATCGGCCACAATGCCTACGTCCCTCGGACGCCAGTTCCCACCCGCTTCTTTCGGATCCGCCTCGGGAGGTTCCGCGATGATGCCATCCGCACGATCGACGCGCGCGCCGGCGCCTGCACGCCGTGACGGCTGAGTCTGCGCGCGCGGCCGGCACCGGCGCGACGGGCACCGTTCTGGGCGTTGCGCTGGTCGTGCTCTTCGCACTGACCACGGCGTCGGGCCTCGCGCTGCTCTTCTTCGTGCGTCCGGCGCCCCACACCGCGCTCGATCTCGCCGATCTGCACGCCCGCGGACTCGGCGCGCTCCACGGCCTGCACCGCTGGAGCACCCATGCGCTGCTCGCCGTCGGCGCGCTGCACGCGCTGCGCGCCGCGCTCCAGCTGCGCGGACCGCGCGATCCGCGACGCATCCTGTGGCTCGGCGGCCTCGCGCTCTACGCCCTGCTCGTCGGCCTGGCCGCGACCGGGCTGCGGCTCGTCGACGCCGAGGCGTCGCACGCCGCGTGGGCGCTGCACGTCGCACTGCTGCCGCTCGCGGCCGTGCTCCTGACCCTCGATCATCTGCGCCGCGCGCGCCGCGGCGGCGACGCCGCGCCGTCGTCGCCGGCCATCGACGACCAGGCCGCCGCGCCGTGAACGCGCTCGTTGCCCTGCCGCTCGTCACCCTGGTGGCGCTCGTCGCGCTCGCGCCCCGCGGTCCGTGGCGGCGGCCGATCGGCGCCGGCGCGATCGCCCTCGCGCTGCTCGCCGCGACCCTCGCGCCCGCCCTTGCCGCCGGCGCGTCGCTCGGTGCGCCCGACGCCTGGACGCCGCTCGGGCTCGCGCTCGCGGTCATCGTGTTGCTCGCCCGCACCGTCCACCGCGCCGAGGCCGGACGCACCCGCGTCGATCCGACCCTCGGCGCGCCGCCCACGGTCGACGACCCCCGCGACGCGGACGACGCCATGCTGCCGCCCTGGCGCGGACCCGATCGACGCGAGGCGGTCGTCGCGCTGCTGCTCGCGCTCGCCGTCGTCGCTCTCGCGATCGTTCAGCCTGCCGATCCGCCGCGGATCGCCGCGTCGGATCGCTTTGTCCAGCCGCCCGATCCGCCGCGGATCGCTGCGGATCGCACTGCCGACGCGGCGATCGCGCCGTGGTTCCTGCAGCCGCTCGCGACGATCGCGACGCTCACCCAGCCGGCGACCGCGGCGCTGCTCGCCGGCGCGCTCGCGCTCGGCCTCGCCGCGCTGCCGTGGCTCGGCGCGCCGCGGCCGCTGGCGCAGCGACGGCCGGC
>JBCCOR010000151.1:0-9279 GCA_039025295.1 Acidobacteriota bacterium | reverse complement strand
TCGAGACCGTGGTGGCGCCCTCGCCGTGGACGCTGCCGTCGCACGTGTCGCTCTTCACCGGGCTCGACACGCTCAGCCACGGCATCAACCACGCCCACGCTGCGCCGCAGCACCTGACCTTCCTCGCCGAGCATCTGCGCGGCGCCGGCTACACGACCGCGGCGTTCACCGGCGGCGCCTACCTGACGGCCGGCTACGGCCTGGCGCAGGGCTTTCAGCGCCTGCACTACGAATCGGGCTTCAAAGCAGACGACGACCGTCGACAGACGGTCGGCAAAGACCTGGACGCGAATCTCGCGCGCGTCGACGCCTGGCTGGCCGATGCGCCCGAGCCCTATTTCCTCTTTCTGCACACCTACGACGTCCACGCGCCGTATCTCGCGCATTCGCCGTTCTACGAGTTGTTCGATCCGCTGGGCGCCGCCGATGCCGCCGCCGACGCGGCCGCCACCGGCGCATCGCGCGCCCCGAGGCGGATGATCACCACCCAGCCGATTCCGCCGCAGACCGCCGAGGGCTATCGCTATCGCGCGCGCTTCGTGGAGCGCAATCCCAAGGGCAAAGGCCGCATTCCGCTGCGCGAGGACCGCAAAGACGCGCTCGACGCCATGTACGACAGCGGCGTGGCGCGCGTCGACGCGCTGCTGGGCGATTTCTTCGATCGGCTCGACGCCGCGGGGCAGAGCGATCGCAGTCTGCTGGTGGTGACCTCCGACCACGGCGAGGGTCTGGGCGAGGTCGATCACCGCGGCGAGGTGTCGGCCGGCCACAGCAATCTCTACGACCACAACCTGCTGGTGCCGCTGGTCATCGCCTGGCCCGATCGGCGCCACGCGGGCGCCTCGGTGGACCGCCAGGTGCGGCTGATCGACGTCTTTCCAACCCTGCTCGAAAGCGCCGGTCTGCCTCTGCCGAACGATCTCGACGGCCGCTCGCTGACGCCGCTGCTCGACGATCCGTCGGCGTCGTTCCCGCGCGAGGCCTACAGCTACGCCGGTTCGAGCAACCACGGCGTGTCGGTGCGCCTCGACGACCGCCTGAAGTACATCTACAACGACACCGTCTGGCGGCCGCTGCACGGGGAGCGCGGGCTCTTCGATCTGCGTGCGGATCCCTTCGAGCAGGTCGACCTCAGCGACGCGCATCCGCAGGCCGACGCGATTCACCGCGCGCTGCATCGTCGCTACACCGAGACGATCGGGCGCGTGGCCGTCGAGCTGGTGAACGACGAAGACGTGCCGATGCGCGTCGTGCTGCGCGGCAGCCTGGCGCGTGCGTTCACCGTCAAGGCGTTCGATCTGCCGTGCGAGGACTGCGTGCGCAGGCAGCTCGGCGCGCTGCAGATCGACGTCCCGCTGCGCAGTCGACTGACGTGCTATCTCCACGGTCCGCCGCACGGCAGCCTCCGGGTCGTGGCGCGCATCGGGGCGAACCGACGCCTGCGCGCGCGGCGCACCGAGGTGATCGCCATGTCCACGCTGCTCGACGGTGCGCGCACCTGGCAGCTCGACGGCGCGGCGCTGGTCGACGGCGATCGGCGGCCCGACGATCCGCTCGAGACCACCGGTCTGCGACTCGCCTGGCAGGGCTCGGCCGCGTACGACGCCTCGGACGCCCTCGATCCTGCCGCCCTCGATCCTGCACTGCGCGCGCGGCTGCGCAGTCTCGGCTATATTCGATGAGTGCCATCATGACCCACGCTACGCCAACAGGCGCGCAGGGCGCTGCAGCTGCAGACGCCGCGCGGCGCCGAACCGTCCTCCGTCTCGTGCGCGCCCACGGCGCGCTGTTCATCGCGCTGCTGGCGCTGCTCGCGGTTGCCGGCTGCGGTCCCGGCGCCGGCGGCGGCGGCAGCGCGACGCCGTGGCGCGTCGCCCACGCGCTGATCGAAGACGAGCCCACCGAGCTCGGCCTGCGCATCGAGATCACCGAGCGCGAGCGCATCTTCCGCTGGGAATTCGCCACCGAAGCGGACGTCGCGCCGTGGCTTCACCGCAATCTCGACAACGGCTTCAACCTGGAAGACGATGGCCTCTACTTCCGCACCCAGTCGCCCGATCCGTTCTTCATCCGCGATTGCGCGATCGACGCGTCGGCCGTGCAGCACATCCGGGTGCATCACTCCGGCCTGACCAGCGGCGCCTACATGCAGATCTACTGGGCGCGTGAGGGCGAGGACTTCGCCGAGAGCCGCAGCCTGACGGTCGAGCGCGAGGAGCCGGGCGATCCGCTGGTGCCGATCTACGATCTGCCGGTGTTCCGCCATCCGGAGTGGACGGGCACGATCGTGCGCTTCCGCATCGATCCGCTGTCGATCGCCGATCGCCGGGTGCAGCTCTACGCCATCGAAGGCTGGAAAGATCAGGTCGACGGCGGTCGCCTGGCGGCTGCGACGACGCGCCCGTTCAAGGTCGATCTCGGCGGCGACGTGCGCGACGCGCTGCTCGGCGCGCCCGGCATCGCGCAGACGCGCACCCTCGACGTGCCGGCCGACGGCGCGCCCACGCTGCGCCTGGCCTACGGCCTGCAGCAGATCGTCGGGCCGCCGGTGCGCTTCCGCGTCCGGGTCGGACCGGCCGTGGAGACGTCGGATTCGGACGCCGCCGGCGCGACCGCGACCGACGCGTCCGTCGCCGAGGCGACGCTGCTCGACGAGACGCTGGTGCCGGTCGAGCGCGCCGCCGACGCGCGCTGGGTCGAGCACAGCCTGTCGCTCGCCGACTACGCCGGGAAGCGGCTGCAGCTGACGCTCGAGACCGCGGCCGACGACGACAGCGTGCTCGACCTGACCCACGGTTTCCCGGTGTGGGCCGATCCACAGATCGTCCACCGCGCCGCCGAAGACGACCGGCCGCCGAACGTCATCATCGTGCTGATCGACACCCTGCGCGCCGATCGCCTGTCGCTCTACGGCTACGAGCGCGAGACCTCGCCGCGGCTGACGCAGTGGGCGCAGGAGCGCGGCGCGGTGTTCAAGACCGTGGTGGCGCCCTCGCCGTGGACGCTGCCGTCGCACGTGTCGCTCTTCACCGGGCTCGACACGCTCAGCCACGGCGTCAACTACGCCCACGCCGCGCCGCAGCACCTGACCTTCCTCGCCGAGCATCTGCGCGAGGCCGGCTACACGACCGGCGCGTTCACCGGCGGCGCCTACCTGACCGCGAGCTACGGCCTGGCGCAGGGCTTCCAGCGCCTGCACTACGAATCGGGCTTCGAGGGGGGCGGCGATCGGCCGACGGCCGGCAAGGACCTGGACGCGAATCTCGCGCGCGTCGAAGCGTGGCTGGCCGACGTGCCCGAGCCCTACTTCCTCTTCTTCCACACCTACGACGTCCACGCGCCGTATCTCGCGCACTCGCCGTTCTACGAGCAGTTCTATCCGGACGACGCGGAAGCCGACGCGGCGGCCGAGGCGAAGCGCATGATCACCACCCAGCCGATTCGGCCGGTGCGCGCCGAGGGCTATCTCTTTCGCTCGCGCTTCGTCGAGCCCAATCCCGACGGCCAGGGTTTGATTCCGCTGCGCGATGAGCGCAAGGATGCGCTCGATGCGATGTACGACAGCGGCATCGCCCGCGTCGACAAGCTGCTGGGCACGTTCTTCGATCAGCTCGACGCCACCGGCCACAGCGATCGCAGCGTGACGGTGGTCGCCTCCGATCACGGTGAGGGCCTGGGCGAGGTCGATCAGCGCGGCGAGGTGTCGGCTGGTCACGCCAACCTCTACGACCACAACCTGCTGGTGCCGCTGGTCGTCGCCTGGCCCGATCGGCGCCACGCGGGCGCCTCGGTGGACCGCCAGGTGCGCCTGATCGACGTCTTTCCGACCCTGCTCGAAAGCGTCGGTCTGCCGCTGCCGGTCGATCTCGACGGCCGCTCGCTCACGCCGCTGCTCAGCGACGCGTCGGCGCCGTTCCCGCGCGAAGCCTACAGCTACGCCGGTTCGAGCAACTTCGGCCTGTCGGTGCGCCTCGACGATCGCCTGAAGTACATCTACAACCACGCGGCGTGGCAGCCGCTGCACGGGCAGCGAGGCTTGTACGACCTGCGTGCCGATCCCTTCGAACAGCTCGATCGCAGCGCCGAGCATCCGCAGACCAGCGCCATCCACAGCGCCCTGCGCCGTCGCTACGACGAGGCCGGCGCGCGCCTGGCGGTCGAGCTGGTGAACAACGAAGACATGCCGATGCACGCGGTTCTGCGCGGCAAGCTGGCGCATGCGTTCACCACCAAGGCGTTCGATCTGCCGTGCGCCGAGTGCGTGCGCTGGGTGCGCGGCGAAATGCGGGTCGACGTGCCGCGGCGCAGCCGCGTGGCGTTCAATCTCGAGGGCCTGCCGCGCGGCGAGCTCAAGGTGGCGCTGCGCGTCGGACCGCGCGGTCGCGCGGTCGCGCGGCGCACCGAGGTGATGCCGGTGTTCACCCTGCTCGACGGCCCGCGCGCCTGGCAGTTCGAGGGTTCGGCGCTGATCGACGTCGAGGCGGTGCTCGACGAGCCGCTCGAAGAAACCGGCCTGCGTCTCGTGTGGCAGGGCTCGACCGAACACGACGCGTCGGCTGACGTTGATCCGGCGGCGCTCGATCCAGCGCTGCGCGAGCGCCTGCGCAATCTCGGCTACATTCAGTGATCGCATCATGACGGGCTCCGAGCGAACGCGCGGACGCCGCACATCCGTGCGCGCCGTGTCGAAGCGCACGCGGACGGTCAAGCGGACCGCGTACCTTGCGCTGATCGCGTCCCTGGTGCCGCTCGTCCTGCTGGTCGGCTGCGGCGGCGGGGGCGACGCGCGCGCATCGGCGCAGCCGCCGGGGAGCGGCCATGGCGCGCGCGCGTCGGTGCAGCCGTCGGGAAGCGGCCACGGTGCGCGCGGGTCGTCGACGCAGCATCGGCGGATCATCCATCGCTTCATCGAGGCGGTGCCGAACGCCTGGCTGCCCGGCGCCGAGGCGCCTTCTGCCGCGTCCCAGCAGGTATTTCGATGGTCGCTGAACGACCAAGACGAGCGCAAGCGCTGGACGGCGACGCGCGCCACGGTGCAGCGCGCCGCCGGCGGCGCGCGCGAGAACACGCGCCCCGTCGCCGGGCTTCCGCTGGTCGAGGTCGAGCCGCCCGCACGCCTGATCCGCAGCCTGCCGCCGCCGCTGGCGGCCGATCTGCACACCCTCGAAGTCGTGCTCGATCTGCCGGCCAGCACCACCGGCGGCGGCCTGCGGCTGTTCTGGGCCGAAAACGATCGCGATTTCGACGGCACGCGCCGCCTGGTGGCGGAGGCGCCGCTCGAGAGCCTGCCCGTGCGCGCGGGCTGGCGGCGCCATCGCTATCGGTTCGCGCTCGGCGAGCATCCGACGTGGGGCAACCGGCCGGTGACGCATCTCGCGCTGAACGTCGGCGCCACCGGCGTGGCGCGCATGGCCCTGGTCGAGGTGCGCGGCCTGCCCAAGATCTCGTCGCAGCTGGCCATCGACCCGGTGGCGATCCTGGAAGATCCCGCGCGCCTGGCGCCGCACCGGCTGACGCTGGCGGGCGAGATGCGCAGCGTCCTGGCCGCGCCGCCGGGACGCGTGCTGGAGCACACCTTCGCGCGCGCGCCGCGCGGCCTGCGCCTGCGCTTCGGCTACGGCGTGGCCGGACGCCCGGCGGGCAGCGAAGACGCGCGCGCGCTGGTGTTCCGCGTCCGCGCGTCGACCGGGGCAGACGGCGAAGGCTTTACGCGCGACTGGCGCTACCGCCTGCGTCCCGAGATGGGCGCCGGCTGGTTCGACGCCGACGTGGCACTCGCCGAGTGGGCGGATCGTCCGCTGACCGTGCGCCTGACGGTCGAGGCCGACGGGCCGATCGACGCCATTCCGGTCTGGGCCAATCCCGAGCTCCTGGCCGAGGCCGACGGACCGCCGCCGCCGCACGTGCTGCTGGTTTCGATCGACACCCTGCGCGCCGATCATCTGTCGGCCTACGGCCACAGCCGGCTGACCAGCCCGATGCTCGACGCCTGGGGCGTGCGCCACGCCGTGCGTTTCACCAACGTGATCGCGCCGACGCCGTGGACCCATCCGTCGCATATCTCGCTGCTCACCGGACTCGATCCGTTCGATCACGGCGTCAATCACGGCGCGGTGCCGCCGACGTCGCTGGTCACCCTCGCCAGCCAGCTGCGCAACGCCGGATACCGCACCGAGGCGATCACCGGCGGCGGCTATCTGCATCCGCGCTTCGGTCTCGACGGCGGCTTCGATCGCTATCGCTACTGGATCCAGCGCGAGCGCGCGGATGCCGAGATGGCCGACGGCGTCGCGCGCGCCATGCAGCTGCTCGAGCACTACCGCGACGAGCCCGTTTTCCTCTTCCTGCACACCTACGAAGTGCACAGCCCTTACCACGATCGCCGCTGGCCGCGGGGTCCGCTCGGCACCGAGCCGTCGCTGCCCGCCGACACGCTGCTCGATCTGTCGCCGCGAAGCCGCAAGCGAAGCGAAGCGTGGCGCCAGGGCGCGCGTCTGGTGCGACGCAAGGTCGATCCGGCGCAGCGGGTTGCCTCGCCGCCGGACGTGACGCTCCAGGGCGTGCGCGGCGAGCTGCGCCTGCGCTACGACAGCGCGATCTCCTGGATGGACCATCAGCTCGGCAAACTGCTGGGTTCCATCGAGCGCGACGGTCGCACTCGGCGCACCCTGATCGCAATCACCGCCGATCACGGCGAGGCGCTGCTCGAGCGTGCGCCCTACGACATCGGCGACGGCTGGAACATCGGCCACAACGCGCCGGTGCCGCCTGTCCTGCACGTGCCGCTGTGGTTCGCGGCCCCGCCCTCGATGCTGGCGGAAACGGCGGTGCCGACCGGTCGTCGGGTGGAAACGCTCGTGCGCCTGATCGACATCGCACCGACCATCCTCGATCTGCTCGGCGTGCCGTCGTCGTCGACGTCGCCGCGCGCCGGCCGCTCGCTGCGTCCGTTGCTCGAGCGCGCCGACGGCGTCGACGATGGCCCACGCGACGCCTGGAGCTATGCCGCATCGAGCAACTACGGTCTGGTCGTGCAGCGCGGCATGCGTCTGCGCTATCGCTACGACGACACGCCCTGGACCCACGATGAGCGCACCAGCCGCGATCTGCTGATCGACCCGAGCCGCGACATCGTGCTGCCCGCGGACCATGCTGCGCAGCCGGCGATGCGGCGCGAGGTGGAGCGCGTGCTCACCGAGGTGCTGCCGGGGGTGGTGCTGCGCTTGCGCAATCCGTGCAACCGCCGCCTTGCGACCATCTTGCGCACCCGCGCGTTCGACCGCAGTCGACTCAAGATGATCCGCGCCTCGACGCGCGCCGACGACATGCCGGAGATCGAGGTCACCGGCAGCAGCGAGCGGCGCAAAACGGTCGTGGCGCGCACCGGGCAGGACCGCGTTGCCGTGCGCATGGCGCCGGGCGACGACGTCTATCTGCATCTCGCGGCCGACGCCGTCGGTGATCAGATCGAAATCTATCGTCGGCCGCCCGGCATCGGGGCGTCCGATGCCCAGATCGCCTTCGCCGATCTGCCGGTGCGCATCCCGTACTCGCGCGATGCCGACATGATCGAAGTGCCGATCGGCCGATGCCGCGGCGCGGAGACGCCGACCCTGCAGGCGTGGCGCCGCGGCGCCGCGCTTGCGTCCGATTCAATGATGGATGACGAAACCGCCGAAGCGCTGCGCGCGCTCGGCTACATCAACTGAACGCCCGATGCCCAGCCCGCCCCCATCGCCCGTGACGGCGCCAGCCGCAAATCCTGCCGCGACGCAGCAGCCCGCGCGACGGCCGTTCATCGATCTGTGGATCGCGCTGATCGTGATCGTCGTCGTCGACGTGCTGCTGTTCCGGGTCGGGCTCTACCAAAAGATCATGCAGCCGGAGTCGTACGCGGGCAATATCGCCTGGACGTGGCAGCGTCTGGGGCACGATCTGACGGCGAAGCGCGCGGGCGACGGGCCGCCTCTGCTTGTGATCATGGGCGACTCCATGGCGCGTTCGGCCGTCCAGTCCGGGTATCTCGATCGCGTCCTCGCGCGGGAAGGTGGGGTCGCGCACCGCACCCTCCACCTGAGCCAAGGCGGCTCGAGCGTGCGCAGCTGGTACCACCTCCTGCGCACCACCGACTTCAGCGGTGACGACGTCTCGGCGGTGGTGATCGGGCTGCGGCGCGACGCGCTGCGCAACCTGTCCGACGGCAGCATGTTCGAGGTCGATCTCGACATTTTGGCGATGCGCCTGCGCAACGCCGACGTTCCGCGCCTGGCGCAGAGCGCCGACGATTGGAACGGTCGGCTGCGGATCTGGAGCTACGGCCTGCTGCGCATGCCGCTGATGCGCGACGACATCCGCCAGCTGTTTGGCGCGCCGGCCACCCGGCTGGCGCAGCTGGAGAAGGTGCAGACCCGCCGGGCGCGGCGCTTGGCCAACGGCTGGCAGCGTCGCGTGACGTCGACCGAAACCCTCGTCGGGGCGCACTACGATACCCGAACCGGGCGCGTGCTCTTTGCCCGGCCCGATCCCCCGCACTGGTTCCGACGCAACGATACGCTGATGCGCTATCTGCGCGGCGGGCTGGTGCCGCATCGCATGCTCGAGCGGCGGCAGGTCGAACAGGATCCCGCGGCGATCGCCTATCTCGACGACACGATTCGCCTGCTCGAGGCGCGGGGCGTGGCCGTGGTGCTCGCGATCCTTCCCGATCGCGCGTTTGCCGTCGATCCGCCGCTGGATCGCGACGCGCTGCTGCGCGTCCTGGTCAACCTGATCGCGGGCTATCCGTCGACGCATCTCTACTTCGAACCCGCGCTTCTGGACGAGATTGAAGCGCCGCAGTACTACCGCGATCCGGTGCACGTCAACGCCTTGGGCGGCGATCGCTTCAGCCGCGGACTGGCTGAGTTCCTGGTCGAGGCGGGCATCGTGCCGCGCGATCCGTCGGCGTCGGCCGACGACGATGCGCCGCCGGCCGCCGTGCCGCCGCCGCCGGCCGACAGCGCCGCGCGCTGACGCTCAGAACTGGAAGTAGAGGAAGGGCGTCTGCTCGGTGGGCGTGAGCAGGACGAGCAGCCAGAAGCCGGCGGCGAGCGTCGCCACGCGCAGGCCGATCGGCCAGCGCTCGAAGCGCACGAAGCCGTCCCAGCGCTCCTGACTGAGCTGCAGCAGGAAGAGGCCGACGCACAGCGCGAACGTCGAGGCGACCGTCAGGCCGTTGGGCATCACCAGCGGCATGGCGCGCGCGGCCATCTCGGGCGCGCCGGTCTCGACCAGGCCGGC
>JBCCOR010000150.1:0-9281 GCA_039025295.1 Acidobacteriota bacterium | reverse complement strand
CGGCGGTGACGTATGGGACGCCCTGGCCGATCTCGCCGGCGCGGGGCTCGGCCTCGCGGCGTGGTCGCTGCGCGCGGCATGGATCGCGCGCGGGCGCCCGTCGAACGATTGACCGCCCCGGGTCGCGCGGGTAGGGTTCGGGCATGCCCGCCCTCGTTCTCGTCACCACCGTCGGCAGTGAAGGCCAGGCCAACGAACTGGCCCGCGAGCTCGTTGCCCGTCGCCATGCGGCGTGCGTCAACATTCTTCCCGGCGTGCGCTCGGTCTACCGCTGGCAGGGCAAGATCTGCCGCGACAGCGAGTTCATGCTGGTGATCAAAACCACGGCCGACGAGTACGATGCGGCAGCGGCGGCAATCCGCGAGCTGCACAGCTACGACCTGCCCGAGATCCTCGCCTTCCCGGTCGAGCGCGGCAGCGACGAGTTCCTCGCCTGGATCGTCCAGAGCCTCGACAAGACGGCCGATTTCGACGACGACGAAGACGTGCCCGACGTCGACTGACGCAGGCGGCGGCGAGGCGCTCGGCCGGCAGCCGACGGTCGCGCGCGAGAAATCTCATTCTGAGATATTGAAATATGGCGATACAGCATTATAAAGTTGCTGGCCATGTCCCTTCTCGACCCTGACGATCCCATCGCGCCGGCGATGCCGTGTCCCTCGCACCATCGATGAGCACCAGCCTCGCGATGCTCGCCGCGCTGGTCGCGGGCTTCCTCGGCGCGACCGGCGTCGAATACCGTCGGCATCAGCGCCGCGTGCGCGCCATTCCCCACCGCATTCACGTCAACGGCACGCGCGGCAAGTCGAGCGTCACCCGGCTGATCGGCGCCGGTCTGCGCGCGGGCAGGGTGGCCACGATCACCAAAGTCACCGGCACCTTCCCGCGGCTGATCCTGGCCGACGGCAGCGACGTGCCGGTGCATCGCAAGGCCGCGGCCACGATTCTCGAGCAGCTGAACATCGTCGACTTCGCGGCCGCGCGCGGCACCGAGGCGCTGGTGATCGAGTGCATGGCGCTCGATCCGAGCTATCAGCGGATCACCGAAGAACAGATGATCCACGCGACCCTGACGGTGTTCACCAACATCCGCATCGACCACACCGACGTCATGGGCCGCACGCTCGAGGAGATCGGCGCGTCGATGGCGAACACCATGCCCCGCGGCGGCACGATGCTGGCGCCCGACGACGACCACATCGACCTGGTGCGCCGCCTGGCCGCGCAGCGCGGCACGACGCTCGACGAGGTGCCGATCGACGATCTGCCGCCCGGCGCCCTCGACGGCTTCAGCTACATCGAGCACCGCGCCAACGTCGCACTGGCGCTGGCGGTGTGCGCGCGGCTCGGGGTCGATCGTCCGACCGCGCTCGCCGGCATGTGGGCCGCCCGGCCCGACGCCGGCGTGCTCACCCGCGCGACCGTCGCCCAGGGCGACCGCCGCTGCACCTTCTACAACGCTTTTGCGGCCAACGACCCCGACTCGACCCGGCGGATCTGGACGATGCTGGGCGAGGAAGGTCATCTGGCTGCGGAACGCTTCGTGCTGCTCAACAGCCGCCCCGATCGCCAGGACCGCTCCGAGCAGCTGGCGCATCTCGTCGCCACCGCGCTCGACGCCGACGCGGTCTTCGTCATGGGCGCGCCGACCGACGCCGTGATCCGCATCCTGCGCGGCCTCGGCATGCCGGCCGACCGCCTGGTCGAGCTCGACCGCGCCGCGCCCTCCGCGGTCTACCGCGCGATCCTCGACCGCACCCGATCCCACAGCAGCGTCGTCGCCATCGGCAACATGGGCGGCTTCGGCGCGGCCACCGTCGACTACTTCGACCAGCGGAGCCAGCGTCCTCATGATTGAGCTCGCGATCGCCCTCGGCCTGACCCTGAGCCTGCTGGCCTACGAGGGCTTCGGCCTGGCCGCGGGTGGCCTGGTGGTGCCCGGCTACATCGCCCTGCAGCTGGGCGCGCCCGAGCGCCTGGCGGGTGTCCTGATCGTCGCCCTGGTGACGATGGGCCTGATCCGAATCATCGCCCGCTACGCCTTCGTCTTCGGCCGCCGCCAGCTGGTGCTGTGCGTGCTCATCGGCTGCCTGCTGTCGATCGCATCGCGCAGCTTCCTCAACTTCGACATCGGCCTGGGCGCGGTGCAGCTGGCGGCGATCGGCTGGGTCGTGCCCGGATTGATCGCCAACTGGTTCCTCAAGCAGGGCGTGGTGCGGACCGCGTGCACCCTGCTCGTGACCGCCACCCTGGTGCGCTTCCTGGTCATCCTCGCCTTCGGCGGCGCGACGCTGCCGGGCTAGTCGTCATGGATTTCAACCGCCTGTCGCCGCGCGCCCACGCCGTGCTGGTGCCCCTCGCCGCGCTGACGCTGGCCGCGCTCTTCGTGGTCGAACAAAGCCAGCGCGTGGTGCCGAGTCCGTGGCACGACGCCATGCTGCAGGCCGCCGAGCGGTCGGCGCGCGCGGCCGGCGCGGTCAAGCGGCATCGCCTCGAGCGCGGCGCGTTCGTCGACGCGGTCAACGATCCGCTCGAGACCGCGCTCATCGGCCAGGCGTTCACCCAGATCACCACCGACCGCGGCGATCTCGACGCCAAGCTGGCGAGCACCGATCCCAACTTCGCCGCCGTGGTCGTCGCCATGGCCCATGAGCTCGGACTCGCGCGCGGCGACTGCGTCGCCGTCGCCATGACCGGCTCGTTCCCGGCGCTCAATCTCTCGACCCTGGCCGCGCTCGAAACGCTCGGCGTCGCGCCCGTCCTGATCTCGTCGGTGGGCGCCTCGAACTTCGGCGCCACCGATCCCTACTTCACCTGGCTCGACATCGAGCGCATCGCGGCCGAGGCCCGGGTGCTCACCACCCGCTCGGTGGCGGCGTCGCTCGGCGGCAGCAAAGACATCGGCCGCGGCCTCGCGCCCAAGGGGCGCACGCTGCTGCGCGAGGCGATCGCGCGCAACGGCATCCCGCTGCTCGACCACACGCCGCTCGAGGCCAGCATCGCGGCGCGCATGGCGATCTACCGCGACGGCTGCGCGCCGCGCCCGGTGGCCGCCTACATCAACGTCGGCGGCGGCGTCGCCAGCCTCGGCCACGCGCTCAACAGCGAGCTGATCCCGATCGGCCCGTCACCGCACATGCCGGCGCGCAACTATCCGGCGCGCGGCACGCTGCTGCGCTTCGCCGCCGACGGCACGCCGGTGATCCAGCTGCTGAAAATCCGCCAGCTGCGCCGCGACTACGGTCTGCTGCCGCTGCGCGACGACACGCCGCCGATGCCCGGTCAGGGCGCGGTCTACGGCCAAATGCGCTACGACCTGGCGCAAACCGGCCTCGCCACCACGCTGCTGCTCGGCCTGTTGATCGGACTCTACGCGCGCGATCGACGCATTCACGCGCTCGGCCAGTCCGACCCTGAACCCCCGCCCGGAGGAACGTCCTCGTGAAATCGACGCTCGCCCTGGCCGCGCTGCTGCTCTTCGTCGACGCGGTCGGCCACGCCCAATCGCCTCCGTCGTCGATCCCGATCTTCGTCTCGGGCCAAGACCGCAGCTACACCCGCCTCGACGTGCGCGAGCCGGCGCTCGAAACCGTCCGCGGACCGGGCGCGTTGCGCATCGTCAGCCGGGCCCGCTTCCGCCCCGCGCGCGCGGACGGCCTGCGCTACAGCCTGCGCGTGCGCGTCGACGGCGGTCCGTGGCAGACCGTCACCTACGCGGACGTCCCGCGCTCGCGCACCGCCATGTTCCGCGACGGCACCCTCGGCGTGCCCGGCCGCCTGATGGACCACCGCATCGATCTCGGCCGCGGCTACCACAACATCGAAATCCTGGCCGCCGCCGCGCAGCCCGAGATCTACCACCGCGTGCTCTTCGAGCCGCGCCGCGCGAAGCGGCGCAGCTGGGTCGCCGTGACGCCCGACGACGCTGCGCTGGTCGAGCTGGTGGTGCGCGAGAACCTCGTCGCCTACTACCGCAATCGGGCGCAGAAGCCGTTCCGCATCGAGGTCATCGGCCCGACCGAGCTGCGCATCTTCACCCGCCTCGAGAACACGCCGGCGATGCGCGGCCGGATCCACTACCGCCTGCAGGTGCGCGAGATGGGCCGCGTGATCAACACCTTCCAGCTGTCGAGTCGGCGCTCGGAGATCACCACTTACCACGCCGACGACGCGCTGGTGCCGGGCCGCGCGGCCGAGGTCGTCATCCCGATCGCGGCCGGGCGCCATCGCCTCGAGATCCTGCCGCTCGATCCCGACAAATCGACGCTGCTCGCGCGCTTCATGCTGCCGCGCGAGGACCTGTCGCTGACCGCGGAGTCATCGCCGTGATCCGCGCGGTGCGCGTCCGGCTCGCGCTTGCGCTGGTGATCGCGGCCGCATGCGCGGCGTCGGCGGCGCGCGCGGAGGTGCTCGTCCCGCGCGAGGCGGTCGACGCGGTGACCCTGCGCACGGGCAGCAAGGCCCGCGCCTACGTGCCGCTGGCGCGCGACGGCCAGCTGCACTACGCGTTCTGCGGCCAGGGCACGCTGCAGATCCTCAGCCGCGCGCTGCTCGACGCCGACGCCGACGCCGCGCGCTACGTGCTGCGCGCGTCGATCGACGGCGCGCGTCCGCCGCAGGAGCAGCGCCACCGCGCGGCGGCGGTTGCCGAGGCCTCGTTCAGCGGCGGCGGTCTGCGCGGCGCGGTGCGGCCCACCCCGCGGCGCCGCACGACCCTGGCGCTGGCGCGCGGCTGCCACACCGTGGTGCTCTCGCTGCCGCGCTCGAGCGCGGCGCGCGTCGCCGTGCGCGTCCTCTGGGACGTCGAGCCGGCGACCCGGCGCGCGTGGACGCCGGTCGAGACCGCGCGCGGCGGCCAGGCGGTCCAGCTCACCGTCGGCGCGGGCCGCGCGGCCTATCGGCATCTGGCGGCCGGCGAGACGTTCGCGATCGACGTCGACGGACCGGCCTGGGTGCGCGTGCTCGCACGGCCGATCGGCCAGCGCGCGGCGATGCGCTACGCGCTGGCGGTCGCGGAAGCGGGTCGCGCGCTGCGCCGCTATCAGCTCGACGGCGCGCCCTCGCGGCGTGCGCGCCTGGCCGACGGCACCGCGGTTTGCGCGGCCAACGAGGTGGTGTTCGCCGTCGGTCCCGGCCGGCATCAGCTGCGCTTTCGCACCGGCGATGCCCTGCCGATCGCCCTGCGTGCGGAAACCGCGACGATCGACGCCGCGGCCGAGGCCGCCGGCGCGCCGTGGCGGCTGCGCGCGCGGCTGGCGAGCTATTACGACGACAACATCCTGCGCTACTCGCAGCGCTTCATCGACCGCTTCGACCGCGGCCAGGATCCGCGGCGCTTCCGCGTCGAGAGCCTCGACGACGTGATCCAACGGGTCGATCTCGGCCTCGAGCGCGAAATCGCCGGCTGGGATCGGCGGCCGGCACGCGTCGGCGTCGACGTCGAGCATCGGGCCTACGCCCGCAACGACATCAAGGATTGGACCCGCGTCGCCGCGACGTTCGCGCAGGATCTGGGCCTCGACCGCCGGCTCACCGCCCGCGCCAGCTGGGCGCCCGACTTCTACGTGCGTCATCTGCGCGACTCCGACCTCACCGGCGGCACGGGCGGCACCGATCCCTTCCAGGCCTTCGCCTTCGACAAGGGCGAGGTCCGGCTGAGCTATCGCCACGCGCCGCGGCGTCCGCTGCGGTTCACCTACCATCTCGGCTGGGCGACGCTGCGCCACACCGACGCGTTCCGCGAATTCGACAGCGACAACCTCTTCGCCGGCGTCCGCCTCGACCAGCGCGTCGGCCGCGGCTGGCGCCTGTCGTACGCCGTCGAGCACACCGAGTCGGACGCCCGCGGCTTCGACGAACCAGGCGAAACGCGCGCGACGTCCGACGACACCGACCCGACCTACCGCCAGACCGACCTGATGCTGGCGGTGCGCTACCGCTTCGACGGCCCGCGGCGGATGACGCTCTTCCTCCAGGGCGAGATCGGCCTGCGCACCTACACCACCGACAAGCCCGAGCGCCTCGCACCGCTGCACGCCGGCCGCGAAGACGATCTGCTGCGGCTCTACGCCAGCTGGCAGATAGATTTGACGCGGCGCTATGGCCTGACCGTCTTCGCCCAGCTGCGCGACCGCAGCTCGAGCGCGCCGATCCGCATCGACATCGGCGTCGAGAAAGACTACGCGCAGTACGAGATCGGCGCCCGCCTCAGCGCGCGCTTCGGCCGCTGAAACCGACGGCGGGGCTCAGGTCCCGGCCGCCGACGACTTGCGCTAGCCGCGCTTGCCCGTGCCGGACGCACGCGCGTCGATCGCGGCCTTGCGCACCGTCTCGGCAATGCGCTTCTGCCGGGTCGCTTCGCGCTTGGCGAGCTTGATCCAGCGCAGGATGTCGCGCTTGGCCGAATCGGGGAACGCCGCGTAGTTGGCGCGCGCGGTCGGCTCGGCGTCGAGCGCGCGCTGCAGATCGTCGGGCACGATCAGGGCGTCGACGTCGTTCATGAAGTCCCACGCGCCCGACGCCTTGGCCGCTTCCACGCAGCGCTCACCTGCGGGATGCATGCGCCCTTCGCGCACGAGCCGCGCGTAGCGATCTTTGTAGCTCTTCGACCAGTGAGCGGCCTTGCGCGGCGAGAGCAGCTGCATCGTGCGCGCCTCGTCGCGCTTCATCCGTCGACCGTCCATCCAGCCGAACGCCACGCAGAGATCGACCACGTCGGTGTTGGCGACGTATTTGTCGGGCACGCTCTTCTTGTACGTGACCAGCCAGATGCTCTCCGGCTGATCGTGATGCGCCTCGAACCACGCGCGCAGCGCGCCGAGCGCGTCGACCTCGACCTTGGCCAAGTGATCGTGCGCGTGCGATCGGGGCATCGATCCGTTCCCTCGTGTCGCGATCAGGCGCCCGCCGGCGGCGGCTCGATCGGCCCCGTGGCCTCGGCGCGCATGACCGCACGCAGGTCGCGCGTCAGCTGCTCGAGCGCCTCGTCGCTGAAGCTGTCGTAGTAGCCGCGGATCTGGCCGCCGCCGTCGATCAGCATGAAGCGGCTGCTGTGGACGATCGCGTCGCCGGGCGACAGGGTCGGATCGCGGGTCACGGCGAGGTTGAAGCCGTCGCGCGAGAGCTTCTCCATCTCCGCCGCCGGGCCGTAGAGGAAATGCCAGTGTTCGGCGAGCCAGCCCTGGTCGGCGCCGTGGCGCGCGGCGTAGTCGCGCAGAACCTCGGGCGTGTCGTGCGCCGGATCGACCCCGAACGAGAGCAGTGCCACCTGGCCGTCGGGCGGCAGGTCGTCGGCCAGCGCGCGCATGCGCTCGGTCATGCGCGGGCACACGCCGATGCAGCGCGTGAAGACGAACGACGCCAGCCACGGACGACCGCGCACCGTCTCGCGGGTGATCGTCTCGCCGTTCTGGTCGACGAAGGCGAACGGCGGCACCGCGCCGAGCGCCGGCGGCGGCGCGGTGCGATCGAGCGCGCGCAGCGCCGCGAGCGCCAGGAGCAGCACGATCGCCGCCACCAGCACGCCCCACAGGGCGCCCTCGACGCCGAACCAGCGGATCGTCGGCCTGACCGCGCCGCCGGCGTGCCGCGGATCGGCGGCGCCGAGGCCGGCGTCGCGCTCGGCGTCGAGATAGGGATCGAGGGTCTCCATGTCGGCCACGCGCGGATCTTCGCCGTCCGGACGCACCAGATCGCGGGTGTCGGTCACGACCCGGCGCCCCAAATGACGCGATCGACCAGCAGCAGGATCAGCATCACCGGCAGATAGAGCACCGACACCAGCAGCACGCGACGCGCCGCCTGACGGCTGTAGCCGCGGGTGAACGCCCAGGCGTAGCCGAGAAAGACGCTGCTCAGCACCACCGCACCGAGCAGGTACGGCAGGCCCGAGACGCCGAGCACGCTCGGCAGCAGGCTCACCGGCAGCAGCGCGGCCGCCCACAGCAGCATCTGCCGTGCGGTCTGGTCGCCGCCCTCGTCGAGCACGGTCAGCATCGGGAAGCCGCCGCGCGCGTAGTCGCTGCGGTACATCCACGCGATCGCCAGGAAGTGCGGCATCTGCCACACGAAGAGAATGCCGAACAGCGCCCAGGCGAGCGCGTCGACCCGGCCGGTCACGGCGGTGACGCCCATCATCGGCGGCACCGCGCCCGGCACCGCGCCGACGATCGTCGAGAGCGAGCTGACGCGCTTCATCGGCGTGTAGACGAAGACGTAGCCGGCGAGCGTCAGCGCGCCGAGGACGGCGGTCGTGAGATTGACCCAGATCGCCAGATAGGCCATGCCGACGATCGACAGCGCGACGCCGAAGGCCAGGCCGAGCTCACGCGACAGACGCCCGCTCGGCAGCGGACGACGGGCGGTGCGCTGCATGCGCGCGTCGATGTGCTGCTCGACCACCTGGTTCAGCGCCGACGCGCCGCCCGCGACCAGCGCCGTGCCGATGAGCGCGTGCAGCAGGGCGAGCCAGTCGAGCGGACGCGGCGACGCGAGCAGGAAGCCGACCGCGGTCGTCAGCGCGACCATGAACGTGATGCGCGGCTTGGCCAGGCTGAACAGATCGGCCCGGCGCGTCGGCGGTGCGGACCGCGCAGCCGCCCGCGCCCCGTCGTCCGCAGCGTCGGGCGTCAGCGTCTCGGGATGGGCGGTGGCAGGAGCGGTCATCAGGGGCATCCTCGAAGGGGGGTCATCCTCGAACGGCAGGCATCGTCAAGGATCTAGTTTAGCGCGGCAGGGACCACCAGGGGCCCCAGGCGGGCGCGGATGCGAGCAGGACGTCGAGGGCCGCAGCGAGCACCGTCTGGCGCGCAGCGGCCGCGCCCGACGACGCGGTGTGGAGCGGCGTGACGGTCACGCGCGTCGGCCCGATGCCGGCCGGCCAGCGGCGGAGCGCGGGCAGGGCGTGGAGCAAACACCACGGACGCGCGGCGGCGATGGGCCCTTGCAAGAAGCTTCGTACGAACGGCGCGTCGAGATGCCCCGCCGGCGACGCGGCATGCGGCGGCAGCGCCAGCGCCAGCGTGCGGTCGGCGGGCACGTCGACCGCCGACGCCGCGGACGGGCGATGCGACCACGGCGCCAGCGCGACGCGCGGCAGGTCCGGATCGTCCCACGGCCCGACGACGGTCAGCGGTCCGCGGTAGAGCGCCAGCGCCTGGAGCGCGATCGCCGGCATCCCGACCGGCGGCAGCAGCACCAGCGGCGCGGGATCGTCGCCGCGCGGCGGCAGGGCGTCCCAGCCGTCGAGCTGCCAGCTGCGGCACAGCTGGCCGGCATCGGCG
>JBCCOR010000149.1:0-9298 GCA_039025295.1 Acidobacteriota bacterium | reverse complement strand
GTCAACCGCTCCACGACAATCCGCACGGAGGGCCTCATGGTCCGGCTTCGCCCCGTCCCGCATCGCCCGTTCAACGTTTTGACGCTTGCCGTTTTCACCATCGCATGGTGCCTGGCGAGCGCTGCCAGCGCGCAGTTCACGCTCGCGTCGCTCAACTGCCTGCATCTCGGCCAGGGATCGGCCGCGTATCAGGCCAACAAAGAGGCCATTCTCCAGCCGCTCTTCGCCAACTACGACGTCGTCGTGCTGCAGGAGGTAATGCGCCAGGCCAATCTCGGCAGCGTCACGCCGGGCGCCTACAACTTCATCGTCACGCCGGTTCAGGGTCCGGGCACCTACAAGGAGGCCTACGCCTTCCTGGTGCGCAACGCGTACACCGTGTCGAACAACACCGCGACCCTCACGAACGTGGCCGGTTTCGCGCGGCCGCCCGCCGGTATCCTGCTCGACGTCGGCGGCCAGTGGACCTGGATCATCGACTACCACGCCGTCTACGGCCGCAGCATCAGCGTGCGCCGCGCGGAAGTTCAGAACATCCAGTTGGTCTACCAAGGCTTTCAGACAACGATGGTCAACGGCGTGGCCTATCCGCGCGCGGTGGTCGCCGGCGACTGGAACCTCGGCGCCAACGATCCGGTCTTCCAAGGCTTCGTCGCCGGCGGCTGGCCGATCTCGGTGCAGCCGACGGTCCAGACCAGCCTGAAGCGCAACGGCGGCCTCAGTCAGCCCTACGACCACTTCCTGTGGGACACGACCGCGGTCATGGTCACCGCGCCGCAGGTGATCCCGATGCCCACGCCGCCTGGATCCGACGCGGCGTGGCGCCAGCAGGTCTCCGATCATCTCGGCATCGAATGCACGGTCAACTGAGGATCGATGCGATGCTGCACGCGCTTCTCGCATTCGGCCTGCTCCTCGGTCCGGCGACCGCGCCGGCCGCACCGACCGAACCGTTTCGCGATCCGTTCCGCGACGGCAGCGGCCACGGCCCGATCATGGTGCCGATCGCCGCGGGGCAATTCGAGATGGGCAGTCGTCCGACCGCGCCTGGCTTCCATCCGCTCGAGGTGCCCCATCCGGTCGCGCTCACGGCCTTCGCCATCGGTCGCACGGAGGTGACGAACGCCGAGTACGCCCGCTTCCTGACCGATGTCGGCCGTGAAGCGGACGACGACGGCGTCGCGTACGTCGATCTCGACGCGACCGGCGTGCGCGCCGACGCGGGCCGGTTCCACGCGCGGCCGGACCGCGCCCAGCGGCCGGTGATCGGCGTGTCGTGGCGCGGCGCGCGCGCGTACGCCGACTGGCTGAGCGCGAAGACCGGGGCGCGCTACACCCTGCCGACCGAAGCGCGCTGGGAATACGCGGCGCGCGCCGGCAGCGACGCGACCTGGCCCTGGGGCATCCACTTCGAAGCCGGACGCGCGGTCTGCGGCGGCGAGGCGCACGCGGAGCCGGCGCCGGTCGCCAGCGCGCCGGCCGACCGCCGCGGCGTCCACGATCTGCTCGGCAACGTCTGGGAGTGGACCCTCGACTGTTTCGTCCCCGACTTCTATCACCACGCGCCGCGCCGCGATCCGCAGCGGCTCGATCCGGACTGCCTCGCGCCGGTGATCCGCGGCGGCAGCTTCCAGGATCCACCCGCGCGCTGCCGGCCCGGATTTCGCGCGAACTATTGGTGGCGCGGCGCGGCGTCGATCGGCTTCCGCGTGGCGCGCGAGCTGCGCCGTTCCGTCGTCCCGTCCACCATCGTCCCATCCGCCGACGTTCCTTTCGCCCGCAGGAGTACCCAGCCATGAAACGACTGTTCCGCCGCGCAGCCTTCGGGCTCGTCGCTGTCGCCCTGTCTTGCCCCGTCTTCGCCCAGTCGCCGGCCGCGCCCGAGCGGATCCGCTTCGTCTATCGCTTCGCCGAGACGCCCGCGGCCGGGCTCGTCGCCTCGCTCACCGATCCGCAAACGGCCGAAGCCCGCCGCATCGTGCTCGACGCCGACGGCAGCCTGCTGCTGCCCGCGGACGACCATCGGCTCACGCTGCTCGATCCGCTGAGCGGCCTGACGCTCTTCGTGCGCCACGGGACGCGCGCCTGGACGCGGCCGGCGGACGGCGTGGTCCATCTGCCGCTGCCGGTGCGCGTCGTCGGCGCCCTGCACGGCTGGCGCACGCGGCACGCCGAGGCGATCGCGATCCATCACGGCTCCGGGGCGCGGCTGTCGGTCGGCGCGTTCCAGCGTCGCACCCACGGTCTGCGCGACGCGCCGCGCGACGACGAGAACACGATCTGGGGTCTCACGCTGCCGACGATCGCCACCGACTGGGCGTCGGTGCGTCCGCGCCGCGACCGCTCGTTCGACACCGGCTGGATCGCCCTCACCGCGCCGGCGCAGCTCGCGATCGCCGGCGCCGACGGCGAAATCGCGACCCGCGAGGTGCCGCTGCCCGACACCGTCGAGGCGCACGCCGTGCTCCAGGCGGGTGCGATCGCGCCCGGGCCGTCGACGACGATCGAGATCGATCGCGCAGCGTGGGACGGCACCGATCTGCCGCTGGTGCTGCGGGCGCAGCTCGACGACGCGGTGATCGCGGACGACGCGGGCGACGCCGCGCTGCGCGCGGCGCTGCTCGAGATCGTCGCGCCGTCGACCGCCCACTTCCTCGGCCGCCGCGCCCCGCTGCCGCTCGCGCTGTCGGGCGTGACCCGCATCACCGGCCTGCCGCCGCTCGCGCGCGCCGACGTCGCAGTGGCGGGGCCGACGCCCGGGCTGGTTTCGCACCACGCGCTGACGATCCGCGATCGCGCCCTCGTGCGCATCGTCCTCGCCGCCGAGCGGCGCACGCCGCCGTCGTCGGTGCAGCTCACCGGGCAGGTGCGCAGCGCGGCAGGCCGTCCGGTCGCCGATGCGACGGTGGTGCTCGCCAGCTATCCCGATCGCGCGGAGACCCGCACCGACGCCGAGGGCCGCTTCGCGTTCGACGACGTCGCGACCCAGCGCCAGGCCGTGGTCTTCGTCGACGCCCCGTCGACCGGCGCGCCGCCCTTCGACCGGGTCACGTTCAGCCAGCGGCTCGAGATCCCTGCCGACAGCGACGATCTCGCGCTGACGCTGGACGCGCCGCCCGGCGCCGCGCCCGTCACCGAAGCGTTCATCGACTGCCTGAACCAGCCCGCGACCGATCCCCTGCCCTACGTCTTCCAAACCTGCGGCGACACCTTCACCCAGAGCGAGCAGCTGGCCTACTGCCCCGTTCTCGGCGCCTACCGCACGGTCGGCGGTTCGCAGGAGCCGGCCACGGTCACGGTCACCGCGCTGGCGGTCGAGCCGGCGGGCGGTCAGGCCAACGTCACGCTCGAGGTGCCGATCGACGGTACCTACAGCTTCATCCTGTCGTACACGCCGTTCGTCTACGCCACGGCGGACGCCGTGCTGCAAACCGGCGTGCCGGTGACGATTCCGTTCCAGCCGCCCGCGCCGTGGGCATCCACGGTCATCGCCGTGAACAACCAGGCCGGCCAGCCCGCGGGCGACACCGAGGTCGCGTTTCCCAACTGGGTGTACGCCGCCGACGCCTACAACGACCTCACCAACGACACCGGCAACATCACGATCGACTGCTTCAACCTCGATCCGGTCCCCGCGTTCGTCAAGAGCGACGGCGGCTGCTTCGACGGCGCCGTCCAGCTGCGCGCATCGGGCGTCAACATCCAGCTCGGCGACTGCGACGGCTTCTGACCATCCACGGCCCCAGCGGCCCAACAACCCGGAGATTTCCTCATGATCGATGCAGCACCCATCGGCGCCGTGTGCGCCTTCGCCGGCCAGATCTTCCCGTCGAGCGGTGACGCCAACGGCGCGTGGTCGAACAGCGCCTGCGGCAGCGACAGTCCCACCACGGGCGACGAGGACAGCGACTGTCCGATCACCTACCTCGAAGCCCAGGGCTGGATGCCATGCGACGGGCGCTCGCTGGAAGCGTCCGAATACCCCGAGCTCTACGCCGTGCTCGGCACCCTCTACGGCCAGGGCAGCGGCTCGACGAGCAGCTTTCGGATTCCCGACTACCGCGGCCTCTTCCTGCGCGGTGCCGACAGCGGCGCCGGCATGGATCCCGACGCGGGCGATCGCATCGCGCCCACCGGCGCCGGCACGTTCAACGGTGTCGGCTCGCTGCAGTGCGACGCCTTCGAGACCCACACCCACAGCTACGACCAGGTCGCGCTCTCGGGAACGTCGAATCAGGGCGTGGCGGCGGGCCTCTCCACGAACCAGCAGCCCACCACCGAACCCAACAGCCCCGCCCGCACGAGCAGCGAAACGCGCCCCAAGAACGTGGCGGTGAACTACATCATCCGCTTTCGCTGAGCGGAGCGTCCCGGAGCCGAGCGCGATGGCCAGCAGCTATCAATACAGCCTGATCTTCGACAATCAGTCGAGCCGCCTGGGGGATCTGTGCGTCTTCCAGCAGGATCCGAACCTGACGATCAACGGTCTCCAAACCGTGGCGTGGCTGGTCAAGACGGTCGCTGCAACGACGCGCCTCACGCTCACGTGGACGACCGATCTCGCCTTCACCTGGTCGGAAACCGGCCAGCTTGCACCCGGGGTCGTCGGCACTTCGGTGCAGGTCTGGCCGGCCGATCTGAGCACCACCAATCAGGTCACGTTCAACCGCGTGAGCGGCGCCTACACCTTCCAAGACCAAGCCCAGGGGCCCGAGGCCGGCAGCATGACGATCCTGCAGAGCGCCTCGATCCCGGCCGATCAGGCGGCCGTGGGCATCGGCATGGGCGGCGCGGCGACGTTCTACGTGCAGGCGCAGCCGAACGTGACATCGATGTTCACGCCGAGCACGTCACCGCAGTATTGGATCAGCTTCGCCAGCTACGTGGCGGGGGAAATCCTCGACGTCGACGCGATCGCCGACAAGGTCGAGGTCGTGTACCCGACCAACGTCTATTCGATGACGGCGACCCTCGAGAGCGACAACACCTGGTCGATCGCGCCGACGGCGGAGGTCAATGCGGCCTACCTCGCGGCGTCCGCCGACGATCCCGACGTTTGCTGGGGCGCTCAGCTCGTCTAAGACTGCGACGACGTGGTACCGGCGGCGGGATTCGAACCCGCATGGCACAAGGCCGAGGGATTTTAAGTCCCCTGCGTCTACCATTCCGCCACGCCGGCGCGTGAAGGGTCGTTCCGACGAATGCTATCGAACCCGGCGCGTCAGCGGACGGGAAGCGACTATTCGACCGGCTGGAGGAACAGCGGCACGTCGTCGACGCAGCTGGCGCTGAAGCCCACCGAGTAGCGGTTGGTGGCGTCGAGGACGCCGGTGACGTAGCCGTCGAGCTCGTCGGCGAATTCGAACTCCACGGTGCCGAAGTCGGGTGCCGGGATCAAGGGCAGCAGCAGATCCGTGAAGCGCAGCGCAAACGCCACGCGGTCGGCCTGCAGCTCGCCCGAGAACGCCAAGCTGCCCTGCTCGTCGTAGACGCTGTAGAAGCCGACCGTCGTGCCGAAGGTCAGCGACAGCGGGCTGTCGAGCCAGAGAAAGAAGGTCGCGCCGCCGTCGAAGGCGCCGCCGTTGAAGAAGCGCGCGCTCCAGCGCTGACAGAGCTCGAGATCGCTGCCGGTCAGCTGCACGAGGCGATCGCCGGTGGCGAAGTTGCCCGCGAAGTCGATGCGGAACCAGTCGCCCTGCAGCACCGGCTCGGCGCCGTCGGTCGAGATCACCACGTAGCCGCGGGCAATGCCGTCCTCGTCGACGCGCAGGTCCGGCACGAAGCGCAGGTTCTGGGTCAGCGTCTCCTTCGACGCCAGGGTCACGCGCTCGGTGCGCTGCGGCAGCTGCGGCAGATTGACCTCGTAGTAGCGCACGATCACGTCGACCGCGATGTTGGTCTCGTTGCGCACCGCGAAGAGCGTGCTGCGCCCGGTCCCGTTCAGCGTGTCGACTTCGAAATACGGCAGCAGCAGATCGGCGGTCGGCTCCACCGCCTCCGGCGCGGTTTGCGCGGCGAGCGGCGATGCGGCGAGGGGCAGGAGGGCGAAGAGCGACGCGAGTACCAGCAGCGCGGCGACGCGCGGACGCGAACCGATCGAAGGCGCAAGGCGGTTGAGACGAAACACGGACGGCTCCTTCGGCGAGCGACCGGCGTGCGGCGGCCGATCGCTGGGTTGTGGGCTGAATGCTGTGATGGAAAACGGCGGCATGAAATTATGGCGCAGTAGCTTATCGAGAATGCCTGATCCTACGATTCCTGCCGACGCGAGTCCAGTCCGACGCCGTGCTAGCATCCGCTCGATCCTCGGCGCGTATGCCGCGTCGAGCGCACTGCGCCATCCGCCTCACCCGCTTTCGCCACGGCCATCCGGCAGCCCCCGGATCGGCCTCGTTCGACACCGTCAGGAGATCCTTTCCCATGGCAGCACCTGTTCGCGTCGCCATCACCGGCGCCGCCGGCAACATCGGCTACTCGCTCATCTTTCGCATCGCCGCAGGCGACATGCTCGGCCCCGACCAGCCGGTCATTCTCCATCTGGTGGAGATTCCGCCCGCGATGAAGGCCCTCGAAGGTGTGGTCATGGAGGTGAACGACTGCGCGTTCCCGCTGGTGCACGGCGTCGAGACGGCGGATGATCCCGTCGCCGGCTTCGCGGGCGTCGACTACGCGCTGCTGGTCGGCGCGCGGCCGCGCAGCAAGGGCATGGAGCGCAAGGATCTGCTCCAGGCCAACGCCCAGATCTTCTCGGCCCAGGGCAAAGCCCTCAACGACGGCGCCAGCCGCGATGTCAAGGTGGTCGTGGTCGGCAACCCGGCCAACACCAACGCGCTGATCACCAGCGCCAACGCGCCCGACATCGATCCGCGCCAGATCACCGCCCTGACGCGGCTGGATCACAACCGCGCACTCTCGCAGCTGGCGACGCGCACCGGCGCGCACACCACCAATATCCGCCGCATGACGATCTGGGGCAACCACTCGGCCACCCAGTATCCCGACATCAGCCACTGCGAGATCGACGGCACGGCCGCGGCCGCGCGCATCGACGACGACGCGTGGGTGCGCGAGACGTTCATCCCGACCGTGCAGAAGCGCGGCGCAGCGATCATCGAAGCGCGCGGGGCGTCGTCGGCCGCGTCGGCCGCGTCGGCCGCGATCGACCACATGCGCACCTGGGTCAGCGGCACGCCCGACGGCGACTGGACGAGCATGGCGGTGCCGTCCGACGGCAGCTACGGCATCGAGGCGGGCGTGGTCTACTCCTTCCCCGTCACCTGCCAGAACGGCGACTACGCGATCGTCCAGGGCCTCTCGATCGACGACTTCAGCCGGTCGCGCATGGACGCGACCGACCAGGAGCTCCGCGAGGAGCGCACCAACGTCGCCGATCTGCTCGGCTGATCGTCAGCGCTCAGGAACGCGGCGGTTCGAAGAGATCGTCGAACGCGCGCGGTGGCCCCCAGCGGGCTGCCGCGCGCTCGTACGTTCGGCTATAGGTCGCCAGCTCGGCCGCCGCCATCGCCCGGTGGACCGCCGCGTCGTGCGATGTGCGGCTGAACGCGCGCGCGAGCGCTTCCAGCCCCAGGATCATGCCCAGTCCCACGCAGCCGCGCGTCAGGCAGCGGTCGCACACGATCGCCTCGTTGCGGTAGCCGGTCAGGCCCGAGGGACGCATCGGCAGGCCGCATTCGGCGCACGCGGTCCGCACGGGATGGTCGAGCAAGCGCAGGCTGTAGACGACCGGCGGCGCGGCGCGGCCAGCGACTGGCCCGGATCGGGCAGGTGGATGGGTAACGCCGTCCATCGCGACGCGACGGCGCGCGGTGCGGTGGGCGATCAGCGCCGACGGCGGCGCGACGGATGAAAAGAAAACAGGGCGCATGTTGTTGATCTCCATGCATGACGATACGCGGACAGGTACATAGCGCGTAGCTCACCGGGAGAATCCCAGAAAGCACAATTCCTCGAACAATATCATTCGCCATTGAATCAACCAAGACACTTCCGCGCCGACGCCCCATCCTGAACGTCTGCCATCCCGTCACGCGGACGGACGCAGCGATGCGACCTGGACATCGCTGTCGCGCGCATGTGCCAGTCGATTGATAGAAACCGATCGCGCTCTGAACAAATAATGTGAAATAATGTGGTAGAACATAAGCCATCACCTTCGTCTTACGATACACAACGTGTTCGACATGAAACGATGACATCAGCAGCCGCCTCCCACCCGACCCTCGTTCCTCCTCCGACCCAGCCGGAAGCCGGCGATGCTCGCATGGCAGCGGTCGACGTTGACGTCGACGTCGATACCGACAGCAGCGAGGCGATGCTCGTCCGTCGCCGCGATGCCGCGGTCGAGCTGCTCCGCCGCGATCTGCGCGCCCAGGTGCGCGCGAGCTCGGAGACGCAGCGCGCGATCGAGCGCCGCAACGGCTACACCCAGGGCTATCTGAGCCAGGTGCTCAAGGGGCACATCACGCTCAGCATGCGCCACGTCTTCGGCCTTCTGCTGGCACTCGACATCGAGCCTGCGGAATATTTCGCGCGCCTGTTCCCGCGCAGCGAAGACGGCGAGAACAGCACGAAGGAGCAGCTGCAGGCGCTGCAGGTGCAGATCGGCACCCAGGAAGAGCGCGTCGCCAGCCGCATCCGCGAAGGTCAGGCCGCGACCAGCCGCCACTTCGAAGCGAAAATCGCGTGGCTGGAGCGCCAGATGGAGCGGCTCGCCCAGAACGCCAGCATCCCGCTCGAGCCCAAGCCGATCTGGCCGGAAGACAAGACGCTGCCCATCGACCTCGAAGCGCCCTATCCGCCGATCGAGACCGGCTGAGCACCGTCATCACAAGCGCCAAACCGGCATGCGCATCCGGCAGATTGGCATGCGCGCGCCCGCACCCAGCCGCGTCCGATCGCCCTGCCGCGGCGCATGCAGGTCGCCACAGCGGGGCTTTGACACCCAGTCACCCCGCGCGTCGCACCTGACCGTAACCTGGCACGCAACCTGCAAATTGTAAGGGCTGGTCCTCAAGGTTGCCTCAACCATTCTCTGACGTGCCGGATTCGCCACCCGGCACGTTTTGTCTTTTGGGCGGTTTTTGTCGCGCGCCGGGTCGAGCGCTGTATTTGCGTGGGCGCTCTGCGTAGAATCGCGCCATGTCCGATCGCTCCACGCTCGTCGTTCTCGGCGCCGGCCAAAGCACGCCGGTGCTCATTCAGCATCTCCTCGACCGCGCGCAGGCCTGGGACGCAGAGGTCGTGGTCGCCGATCGCGTCGTCGACACGCCCGCTGCGC